>CALAVG010000325.1 GCA_937892275.1 uncultured Methanomicrobiales archaeon
CCGGAGATGATGACGAGCACGATTCCACCGAAGTATGCGTAGACTCCGACCAACCACGAACCAGCAAGGGCTCCGGTGATCGCAGCGATGACAGGTAATTTGGCACCGCAGGGCATGAAAGTGACACACATCGCTGTGATACGACGGTCGGCTTCACTCTCAATTGTACGGCATGACATGACTCCGGGGATACCGCATCCGGTTCCGACGAGCAGAGGGATGAAGGACTTTCCGGAAAGGTTGAAGTGCCTGAAGATACGGTCCATGATGAAAGCCACACGGGCCATGTAACCTACTTCTTCAAGAATAACTAGACAGATGAACAGAACGATCATCTGAGGGATGAAACCGATGACGGCTCCCACTCCTGTGAGGATACCGTCACACAACAATCCTGCAAGGACCTCGTTGACCTCGTTGGTCTCACACCAGTCCGCGACCGTTGCGATGATAGGGTCCTCGATGAAGTCGTTGAGCCATCCAGTGGCCCATGCTCCGGGAGATGTTCCCAATGAACCGTCGTACATCGCAATGAAATAAACGAAAGCGATGACCAATACGAAAATGGGAAGACCGAGATATCTGTTGGTGACGACCCTGTCGACACGGTCGGAGAGTGTTCCCCTCTCGTCCCTGGGGGCCTTTGTCACCGCACCGGCGACGACGTCTGTGATCTTGTCGTACCTGCTGTCGGCGATAATAGAATCGGCGGAATCATCGTACTGCTGCTCCATCGCCTGGATCTTGTCCGAGATCGAGGCCCTTGCTTCAGGTGCGATACCGTTGACAAGATCGTCATCCTCGATCAGCTTGAAAGCGTAGAACCTGATGTTGGCATCAGGGACCTTCCCCTTCAGTGCGGACTCGGCGGCTGCCTCTGCATCCTCGATGGCCTGATCGTACTTCATGGGTGTTGGCAGCTGCTTCTTCTCAGCGACCTCTTGGATCTTACTGACCAGAGTATCGATGTTGTCCTTCTTCGAGGCAGAGATGGGTACGATCGGAACTCCGATCGCTGATGAGATCTTGTCAACATCGATCTTGTCCCCGAGCTCCTCTACCTGATCCATCATGTTCAACGCGATGACCATGGGTGTTCCCATATCGATCAACTGCAGCGAAAGGAACAGGTTCCTCTCGATGTTGGTCGCGTCCACGATGTTTATGATGCCACGTGGGTGCTCGTCCAGCAAAAACTGGCGGCTCACGACCTCC
>CALAVG010000326.1 GCA_937892275.1 uncultured Methanomicrobiales archaeon
ACATGGACCACACAGGTGGCCGAATGCGATGAATCATATGTAGATACCGTGACCACGGTATCTCCGATAGCGGCCGCCGTGACCAATCCCGAATCGGATACCGTCGCAATCGATACGGTAGCGGAAGTCCATTTCAACGGGGTAGACGATGCGGATGCCGGAGTTATCTCCGTGATCAGCTGATAGGTCTGACCTGTCGTAAGATATATCTCCGAATCGGTGAGCTTCAACGATGTTATATTGGATATGGTGAAATGAACCCATGCCGGATCGCCCTTCTCCTGCACCGAATAGATCTCTATGGAATACGTATCCATAGGGAGGTTCTTCAGCGCAGAGGAATTAGGGTCGGCCAGGTTCAAGGTCCTGGTGTTTCCCAGCGATACCATGTCACTGCTCCAGTACACCTTTGACAGGTCGGTCTCGGTGTAATATCCTCTGTAGAACCTGGCCCCGTATTCGGCGGGTCCAGGTAGGATACCCTTGAAGGTTATGGTTATCAGGCCGGCATCCGAATAATACACGGCTGTACCTGCTTCGGAACTATCCGCCGCATCGCTATCCTCTGCGGAAATCGTGAAAGATACCACCAGGAGGATCGCCAGCACGACGAACAAACAGACCTTCTTCAATATATCACCCCAAAAAGGTTTTCGGGAGGGGACATGAAAGCCCCTCCCATCTCCGTATTCGAAGTGTTGAAGGCGACTGATGAGGATTGATCCCTGACATGGCCACAGCATATGCTCGCACACCCTGTATCCCTGCTCTCGAATCTCTCCATCCCGTCAGCCTCCTCAGATGGCTACATCCAAGAGACGTTCGGAGACCACAGCTGCGCGGTACATCACGACCTTATCCTCATCGATGCCCAACGCTTCGTAATCGATGGATATCGCATTGACCCTATCAGTCTTGGAAAGGGTACCTGACGCTACCTGGTAGCTGTTCATGACCGTCTTCGTCGATTCTCCGGTGACGATGTCGTAATTGTAGTACAAGGTGAGGGTATACGCCTGTCCCGTGGAGATATCATCAGCTGCGTTAATGATTATGACCTGACCGTCCTTCACCGACATCGCACCGTTGTCCGCCGAAGTGGTGTACCCGGATGCGAAGTACTGGTTCCCAGAGATGGTGCTTCCGCCGGTGATGTTGTACACAGGAACGACCGCGGTGATCATCGATAGCGAAGTCAGCTGCGATCCTGCAGTGAATGGCAGCGAATAAGCCATGTAGGCATCGTCCGAGGCCGCGACCGGTTCGGTGAACACCGACTCATGCACGATCGCGCTGAACTTGGTACCGTCATAGAGCTTACCGGTCACCACCCCGTACCCTTCTGCGGTCAAAGTACCTGCCTGTATCTTTCCGCCAAGGTTGTTCGCTATACAGACCTTGAAGGTGGAATCCGCCCCGTCGTATGTATACATGAGACCTACAGAATATCCCGAGGCCTGAGTGGTTACGCTCAGTTCCACATCATAAGCCGGCATGACGAACCTGTACAGGCCGGCCCTGATGGGGGTGACCTCGACCATCTGGTCGTCATACGATATGAACACATGGTACTCGTCGAGTGCGGAGATCTCTGTAGCATTCATATGGACCTGCGCCACTTCGTTGGCATCCAGCTTGTACCTCTCCACACCGTTCACTGTGATCGAATCGATGTACTTGTCGGAAGCGGTCGCGATAGTTACACTGTACGCACCGATCTTGAACGGGAAGTTTACCGCATTGATGTAGCTGTTATCGGTCAACAGTGTGAAGTAA
>CALAVG010000327.1 GCA_937892275.1 uncultured Methanomicrobiales archaeon
CTTCTTGATGAGAATCGGCTTGCACAAAAGCACGGCGCGGTCGTACAGGTCGTTGAAATACCGCGCCCCGTCGTCCTTTTGAAAGGTGATTTTATCAAAGATGGTTTGGAGCGCGTCCTGATACGCTTCCAACATGATTTCTCCGAGCTCTTCTCCTCCGGAAGGACGCCGATACGGTCCTTGAATCCCTTTCCGAAGGATATGTCCCTGGTCCTGAAGCACTTGTTGCCGAGATGGGTGTAGAGCATGGTCCGGACCGACGGATCCTTTGAAGAATTGATATCATGGAGCTCGGAGATCTTGCTGCAGCCATCCTCTATGAGGCACTTGACCAGATACTTGAAGGGATAGGTGACTGCATCCTTTCCGGATCTCGATCCCTCTTCGGATACGATGCCTTCGAAATCGATGAAACCATGCTTCCAGATCGGATTCCTGTCGATGGCAGAGCGGTAATCCTTCCTGCACAGCTTCCTCATGTTGATACCTTTGCCAATCCTGTCGAGAATCCTGCTGTCACAGAGCCTCCATGATACATGGCCGTCCTTTCCTACATGACGTTGAACCATAACAGGCTCGTCGAGGATGAAAATGAGATGGGGAGCCGGATAACCCGAAGACTGGGCCTCCTTGGATGTCAATGTACCGTGCTTCCCGAAGATCTTGCTGATGTTCGCATTGAGCTTGTTGATGACATTGTATGTATAATCGAGGCCTTCGATCGGTGTTGAACGCAATGCTGCCCATGCTTCCTCGCATGTAAATTTGGATCTGTCGAAGTTGACGGTGCATAGCAATAGTCTTGTCATCCTCCTGTTGCGGAATCCCTTTACAGGGTAATCGAAGATCTTGCCTTCCAGAGCATTCTTCATCATATCCCTCTTCTTGGTTTTCCTTGTTGCGTATACAACATTTCCCCTCTTTGCGGATTGTGCATAGATGGTTTCACCAGTCTGCAGATTGGTGAACTTGTTGTAATCCTCGGATTCGATCCAATCAAGAAAAATCGCCTGTAGCAGCGGATCATCGAAAGACCTCTCTCCACGGACCAACTGTATGATTAGCTCATCAGGGTCGAAAGGCCAACAGCCCGATTCCGATGTACGACGTTTGATTACCGGAATGTTCTTTAGGACATCGGACAGAGATACCTTGTGCGACCCATCCATTGGAAAATCATCCAACGTGATAGTTTCGAGTGGTTTTGGAACTGTCATGTAATAGGTTTTCGCCAGGGACTCGAAACGTCCTATTCAAGCCGGAAAAGGCCCCAATAGAAAATTGAGTTTATAAACCGGGGTAGATGGTGTCGTATCCCTTCAGGCACGCCCCTTGTCTAGCCAGATACTTCGAAAAAAA
>CALAVG010000328.1 GCA_937892275.1 uncultured Methanomicrobiales archaeon
TATCCAGTTCTTCATCTGTGACTTCCAGATTTTCCTGTTTGGCGATCTCAGAAAGCACCAGTCTGACCTTCACACGGTTAAGTGCATCCGGCTGCATCTGCTCTCTGACGATTTCTTCTGTCTGTCCGGTATACTGTGTGTAGAGATCGAATGAGACCCCCTGTCTTTCCAGGGAACGCTTCAAGTCATCTACCATCTGGTCCAATTCTTCTTTGAGGATCTTGGAGACCAGATCGAGATCCTTTGCGAATATACCTATGTCCAGATCATCATCCCATGGGATGAAACCGTTATGTCTGACAGCACCTATGGCGGTTCCGTACACGCCATAGTACGTGACACCATGCCTCTCCAACACTGCAGAAATGGCCTTGAAGCTCTCCAGGAGTTCAGAATGGTTGTCTGTCATTATTTTTGAACCTGTAATGTCATATTTTAACTTCGCGCCCTGTCCTTCCTATACACAATCTGAAGTTTTTCAGAAGATGATAGAGCAGAGCGATGGCCGATATACCTTTCAAAGTATCCGCTATTATGTACGTGACCGTTATGGTTGATGTGGATTCGCTCATGAACAGGACGGTCAACAACGTAGTTATACAGAGGATTATCAACAGATACGGGAGCTTCTTTGTCTCCAGATCGAAGTATTTGTAGACGTAGATCAGCATGGGATAGAGCATGATCACCCACATGACATATTGAGCACAGAATACCTTGTTGAACGTCATGAACAGCATCAATACCACTGCATAGGCTAGGATCACCAAGGGAAGGCCGCCCTTCCATGATGGGCGGATCTTCCACATTTTGACCAGGAAATACAACATGAACAGCAGGACGATGGCGAACATCATCGGCATGAGGTACGGTGCGACCGCATCCGCCCAAGGTCCGAACAGATCCCAGGATTCGTCCATCCCGACATATACCAAAGAGGAATCTATCAGACTGACGATCATCAGAGGTATGGCGACTATGCTCTCGATCTCCACTCCTCTGTCAGAGTGCTGGGTGAGATAACTGAAGGCCGTAGACGGATCAGAGATCAGGAACGGAAGCTCGATTATGAAACAGATAGCTGCTGTCAACAGCCCGTATTTGAGGAAACTCCTCCAATCTCTATCCGCAAGGAAAGGTATCAGGAGCACAGGT
>CALAVG010000329.1 GCA_937892275.1 uncultured Methanomicrobiales archaeon
CATGACATGATATCTGAACGACCTGGTGAACACCCACACGGCAGTGATGACCATCAGAACGAGTAGTATGGCGTTGACGGTCTCACCCCCGAATAGAACACCATGCCTCCCAGGAAGGCCAGGACTCCGCCCACGGTGAGGAAGGAGATCCCGTCGTCTATCCCCAGGACATCGCTGATGTACGGCGACAACCAGGATGAAGCAAGGAACAGCCCCGTTCCGATGATGATGCGAAGCAGCCTCATCGGAGATCCCTCCTACAGTCACATTGGGATACCTCGGAGTAGAACGCGAGGTAGATGACGATGCATTCCAGTGCGCATACCATGAAGAGGATGAACCCGGACATCATCCAGAATACCGTGGGATCCGTGGGGATGTTGTCCACCACGGCCTTGGCCACTGTGTTCCCGGTCGAATCGCTCAGCAGGCTTCCGAGAGATTCACCTGTGCCGAGGGTGACCACGAGATCGAGGATGAAGGCCGCATTGAGGACTCCTGCCAGGAGAGGTACCCAGAATCTCGCGTTCATGGGTAATCCCTCCTCTTCCATCTTCTCTCG
Source organism: uncultured Methanomicrobiales archaeon (assembly GCA_937892275.1). Taxonomy (GTDB): domain Archaea; phylum Thermoplasmatota; class Thermoplasmata; order Methanomassiliicoccales; family Methanomethylophilaceae; genus Methanoprimaticola. The sequence continues at coordinate 563 of CALAVG010000329.1, forward strand.
TCCTCATCCCAGTAGCTGTTCCCGCGGTTCTGGATGATGGGCGTCTCGAAGTACTCCTGCTTCAGATTCCATCTTCCCCTGACATAATTGATGATGTATCTCGTGATGAGAATCATCAGCACTATGAATCCGAAGATTATCAGGATCTGAGCCGCATCCTGGCTGATGCCAAGGGTGGTGGCCACAACGTTGGAGGCACCCCCGTTGAGGAACAGGTAGGTGAATCCTCCCGCAATGGCCACCTTGAAGGCATTGCCCCAAGTGATCACTGTCTTGGCACCGGCCTGGATAGCCTCGCTGGCGACCTTCGTGGTAGTCGATGCAGCGGCTGAGCCTCCTCTTCCGAAGAGCTTCGAGACCGCTTTGGCAAGACTGCTCCAGGCACTCATGGTCAGTACACCCTCCTGGATCTGAGGTAGAGGCATCCGATGATCGCCGCGATGATCAGGACGATAATGAGAAGGTAGTTCTTCTCAAGGAAGTCCTGGACATCATCGATGGGGCCATCATTGTCCTTATCCTCTGCTGCATTCCAGATCGCCTTGACGGTGACATCGCCTGTGAGCTGCACCGACTGACCGGGCTGGTAGACCTTGAGTCCGCATGCCCATCCTCCGAACTTGCAACCGTCCTTCGTTCCATCGTAGGTTGGGAAGGTGAACGAACTTCCAGACTGGATGTTGACCGCTGCCATCGTCTTGGAACCTCCGTCGACGTTGAAAGTGACGACGATCTCGGAGACAACCGGAGCAGTGCTCCTCCAGACAGCCTTGAAGGTCACATCTGAAGTGACGTTGAAGCTCTGACCGGGCTGGTATGTCGTGTTGTTATACGACCATCCGCTGAACTCGTATCCCGCCTTCGTTCCGGAGTATCCGGGAAGGGTTATCTGCGAGCCGCTGGCAGCGGTCATATCAGGAACGCTGGCGGAGCCTCCGTCGACGTTGAAGGACACGGTCCTGTTGATCACGGGAGCCGAGTTCTCGGTCCAGGATGCAGTCAGGGTGATGTTCCCTGTTATCGGGGACGAGAAGCTGAACAGTGCGCCGTCCAGATACCATCCCTTGAAGGTGTATCCCGATCTGACAGGATCGGCCGGAGCCGAAGCCGTTTGACCGGATTCGATCGTCTGGGAAGATACGGAGGAGCCTCCGTTGCTGTCGAATGTCACCGTGTACTTCACGACGGGGGCCTGGACCTGAGTCCATTTAGCATAGAGAGTCATGGACTTGGTGACGCCTGCAGACCAGTCCACAGCATTCTCGAAAGACGATTCGTAGAACCATCCATCGAACTCGTAGCCGGACCTTGTGGGGTCGGCCGGTTTGGTAGCCGTTGTGTTGTAGGAATCCATCTGGATGTCGCTGATGGCTGAACCTCCGTTGCTGTCGAAGGTTATCCTGGGGTAGCCCATGATCTGGACCTTGTAGACCTCGGTCGTAGTGCCTTGGGTGTTGGTTGTTGTCTGAGTGACGTAGTAGGTCCCCTCATCGGCATAGACGTGCCTAGGGTTCCATTCCGTGCTGTGCTCAGTGCCGTCGCCGAAATCCCAGTCGATGGTCTGGGCCTCGGCTCCGTCGAATACGAACTGGAGGGTGTACGAGTAGAACTGCCCGTAGTCCCTCGTTATCTCCGGATCCGCATCGGATTCCGATGGGATCATTATGAAAGCCGTCGCCAGGAAGGCGAGGGCCATTGCTGCCGTTATTGTTCTGTTGTCAAACTGCATAGATAATCGCACCTCCTGTGGGGGATGATGTGAAGTCGAGTGCTGAAAGCACTGTGACCGAGAAGGTCTTGGTCGCGGACGTGTAGTCCGTCTTGGCGAACGTCAGGGTGACGTTATACGTGCCTGGCGCCGTGGGCGTTCCCGATACGGTGCCGCCGTTGGCTGAAAGCCAGGATGCTCCGCTGACCGTTATGGAGCATCCGTCCACGGATACCGTAGGCTTGAAGCTCCATGAGGAACCTACAACACCGTACTGGTCGGGGGTCCCGGATACTGTGATCGAAGCCGACTTCCAGACCGCATAGAGCTGGGTGGTCCCATAGTTGAAGCTGTAGGACCCCCCAGACGAATAGGTCGCAGATGTTGCGGACGAGGATGTGGACCATCCGAGGAAGGTGTATCCCGATCTGGTGGGCTTCGTCGATGACAGGGTGATCGACTTGGAAGTCGATGATGCCGTGGTCGTCGTATCGGAGGGTGCACCGGAACCGCCGTTCGCGCTGTATTTGATCGTGTACTGGTAGGTGTAGGTGGTTGTGGATGTCATCTGCTCCGACGGGTAGTACTTCGTCGTCTTGGTGACAGTGACGGAGTCTCCGAGACTGGACCCGTATGAGCTGGATGCCATGTTGTAACAATGGTCGGTATACGTTGTCACCGAGGTGTAGTTGGTACCCGAACCGTTCTCGCTGGACTTTCCGTACCAGTCGATATCGATGGATGTTCCCGAAGCTATGGTGTAGGTATGGCTGCTTGAGGTGTACGTGGTCGAATCGGAACCTCCGACCCACTTGAACGATGCCCAGTTGCCCTTGTAGACGGTGACAGAGTAATTGGAGACCTGCTCCTGCCATACTGCATAGAGGGTCTTGGAGCTCTTGTATCCCACCGAGATGGAATCTCCGGAGTGGTAGGATGCGGATGTGGCTCCCGAGGATGTGGCCCAGCCCAGGAATATGTATCCTGATCTGGTCGGTGTTCCTGAGGCGACAGTGAAGCTGTGGCTCGATGTGGATGTTCCCGTATAGGATTGGGTGCTTGGAGCTCCGGATCCGCCGTTGGCGTTGTAGTACAGGTAGCATGTGTAATCGGTAGTCTGGGTCGCTCTGGTGAAGGTCGCCGTTATCGACTTGGCCGACGTGACCGTTCCCGATGTGGAGGACCACTTGGAGAACGAGTATGTGTACGACGACGTGCTTGATGCAGGCGTTGCCGTCACGGACTGACCGTCACTGAACGTGATCTTATTGCCGCTGGCAGTGTATGTGGTACCGGAAGCCACGGATATGCTGGTCTTGCTGACAGAACCGTAGCTAGATGGGCTCGCAGAGAAGGATACGGTGTATTTTGTGGTCGAAGCCGCCTTGACGGTCACCCCGTAGAGGAGATCCTCGAGCTCATCGACCCCTCCCTCGTCCATGATGACCAGACGGATGTAGTACTTGCCGGTGGCCAGAGTAGATTCCGCGGTAAGCACGAGACCATGGGCATTGGCTTGCAGATCGTATTTGCTGAAATCCGCCCAGGACCCCCAGGTGGTGCTTGTGGCCAGCCCCAGGGTATAGTTGCCGCCCGCAGCCTGTATCAGATCCCACCAGTCCTCATGGAGGTCGTCGACCCAGTAGAAGGTCTTGGTCTCACCCACATTGATGGTGAGATTGTCCTCCACCAGATCGGCGGCATCGGAATCCTCGGGATCCGATATCATGAAGCAGGCCGAGGCCATGAGTATGGCCAAGGCCGCGAACATGAGCATTCTCATTCCGCAGTTCATGTCTATCACACGGCGTAGATGATCGCTCCGCCTGTGGGTGCGGAAGTGAACACGAGCTGGCTGTAGACGTTGACGGTGACATCCATAGAGGCTGTCTGGCCTGCTGCGGATGTGACCGTGACGGTTGCGGTGTTGCCTGTTCCGATGGACGCCTTATCAGCATGGAGCTGGCCGTTGGAGATACCGACGTTCATTCCGGTAACGGTGGTGGAAGCTGTCAGGACGTTGTCCGATCCTCCGGTGACGGTGAATGCCGATGTGTTGCCACCTTCGCTGCCTGCGAGGATGTTCAGGACCTCGTCTCCGGAAATGGAGAGAGTGTCCTCGACGCTGACCGCTATGTCGACGGTCTTTATCTGTCCGTATGCAGTAGCACAGGTGACGGTGACCGTCGATGCCAGTGAGGATGCAAAGGTGGAATGGCCTACGTTTCAACCAAGGCAGGAGATTGTGGCTAGCGTGGAGGTGATTAGCACCCAACACCCATCACCCAACACCCTGGTGGTGACGCTGACCTCGTTCGACGGCAATCTGTACTACCTGCCACCCTTCAAGGTGAAGGTCAACGGTAAGGCCGCAGAAAGCAAGAGTCTTGCGCTGAAAGTAACTGAGGTTGAGGTAGATACCACTAAGCTGGAGAAGTTCTTCGGACCGAAGGATGTACAGGATAATCCCTTCCTGTGGAGCGACTGGTCGCTGTCGTTCTGGCTCAGCGTGCTGATGCTGGTGTTGATAGCTGTTGTCTACTATCTGTATCTGCGTCTGCGCGACAACAAGCCCATCATAGCCCATATCAAGATTGTGAAGCGGCTGTTGCCCCACCAGAAGGCGATGAAGGAAATCGAGCAGATCAAGGCCGACAAGATGGTCAGCTCGGAGAACCAGAAGGAATACTACACCAAGCTGACCGACACGCTGCGTAAGTATATCGAAGAGCGCTACGGCTTCTCGGCGATG
>CALAVG010000330.1 GCA_937892275.1 uncultured Methanomicrobiales archaeon
ATGGAGTACGGGATGCCGGTCTTTGCCGAGAGGAGGACCGCGTAGGGGATGCCCATCGATTCGGGAGCGAGGATGAGGTCGCAGTGCATGTTTCCCTCGTCCTTCATCCAGTCGACGATCTCCTCGAGCATCTTCGGGTCGCAGGACGGGATCCCGTTGGTGAGCGGGTGGACGAAATAGCTGTATCCGGCTTTTTCGATGATGGTCGAGTTCTCGAGACTGGTGATGATGTCTTCGTACATCACCACCCCCTAGCGCGCCCGCGTATAAATTTGCTTGTCGCCTATGGGTCCCGTTGAAATCATGCTGATTCCCGATTGTTGTCGATGTCCGTGCCGTTTTTCGGGCGATACGGTCGGATCGGGATGTTTCGTATGGTTCCCGATTGTTGATTTTTTTCGCATTTCTATTATTTCTCTTTTTCGATAAACATATATACTAATATAATGAAAACATACGGTAAATCACAAGAGCCAGACTGTGGAAAAAGAGGATGACGCCCCTAAGCTTCAGACACCGGGGCGGTCACCCGGTGGTGTTCGGATGACGGTATGGGTTAATGGAATCGAGGATATATGCAGTTCGAAGGCACGTACTCTGTTCGATAATTATCCCCCCAGCCTCCGAGCTGGACCATCCCCTGCGGAATCAGACCAGGGCCACTCCGTTGCCCGTGACCTTCATGATCCCGGCCCTGAGGCCCTTGTAATCGTTGAAGGCGGCGATCCTCGACACCATCTCGCGGACGATCCCCCTCACCGTCCTGGCGTCCACGGTCTCCCCGAAGATCCTCTTCAGGTCGCTGAACACGCACTCCAGCTTCCATCTCGTCCCGTATCCGCTGACCCTTTTCCATTCGTCGTAGGGGAGGCTGCACCAGAGCCTCGCCGCCTCCCCCCTGGCCTCGCATCCGTTCTTGGTGGGGGCGGTGGCGGTGGTGAAGCTGGTTACGAACCGGTAACGGTTCTCCCTGCACAGGAAGATCCAGTTGTCGTTGGACGCGTACGCCCCGTCCGCGTACACCGTACCGAAACGGTGC
>CALAVG010000331.1 GCA_937892275.1 uncultured Methanomicrobiales archaeon
TTCTTATCCATCATGGCCTGGAAGGAGTCCATGTTTATGTTGTTGAAGAACTCATCCTCCACATCATAGGATTCGTTCTCGTTGATCTTCTGCAGATTCTTCCTGTTGTAGTACAACAGTATTATCAATGCGATGAACAGAACAATGAGGTTCTTCCAGATATCAAGACCGTTGGGGATCACGATCAATATGCTTATCCCGATCATTATGGCAAGGAGTGAGCTGTTGGTCTTCAGGAAGCTGCTATAGAGTCCCGTCTTCGGTTTATCATTGGTGAAACTCTGAGTTATCTCATGGATGTTCTTCAGGTTGGTTATCAGTTTGACGATCGGCAGGTACAATGCGAACAGGTTCAGTAACAGTATGATCACGTTCCACATGTATTCCGTACCGCCAAAGTATGTCAATGCCCATTGTGCAATAGGTTGAGCGACCATGAGGAACACGACCTCGATTACAGCGACCATCAGGATACAGATGTACGATGAGGTGATCGAGTCCGATACTTCTCTCCTAGTCCTCTTGGAAGCGTTGTTAATCCTTCCGTAGAACGACGACCTGACGGAATCGATCCTTCTGAGGGATGTGATGATCCGGTACGGTAGTTTCTCATACGCTTTATCCCACATTTTTATCGCACCGCTTGAGATGAACGGCAAAAGATGGTATTTCCAGTATTCACCGTACAGCTATTACAATGAGCACTGCATAGTACTTGATGAAAATCATGTGCCAATGCTCATATCACGCGAGACATTCGGCAATCTATTTGCGTTCACTACACTATTCCCGCATTACTTCGTCGGGTCAAATGCGGATCTTCCCATAGTAGGCGGCTCTATACTGTCGCATGATCACTATCAGGGAGGACGTTATGTCTTCGCTATGGACAATGCACCGGCGGAGAAAGTTTACCCGTACAAGGACAGCAGCATAAATATATCGCGCATAAAGTGGCCTATGTCAGCAGTAAGGCTTTCATCACTTAACCCAGAGAAACTCACGGACTTAGCGGACAAAATATTATCTGCGTGGCGTGAATGGACTGATGAGAGCGTCGGCATACTGGCATATTCTGACGGTGAACCCCATAACACAATAA
>CALAVG010000332.1 GCA_937892275.1 uncultured Methanomicrobiales archaeon
GGGGGGCGGTTGCTCCCAGACATCGGTTCCGACAGTATTTTATCCGATATCTGAGGATGATGTCCTAGGTCCATCCGACATCGGACCCTTTCGGTCTGTTTACGTTCCTCATCGGGGGTCTTTTGACGTCCTGATTGTGGGCGGCAACTGGAACAACGGTGCCAACGCCGGTCTGGCTGCTGCCAACGCTAACAACGCGCTGGGCAATGGTAACAGTAACATCGGGTCCCGCCTGGCATATACCTCACAGAGTCAAAGCAAGAACATCATCACTCTCGGAAAGGACCCTGCCACTTGGCAAAAGATCACGACAAACCATAATCATCCGGCTGGTAGGTGTGCGTATGGATACGGGCATCCGAACGTCGGAGCGAGGTTCATAGGCTCCGTGGGGGTGTGCCGGTGAAACGCATCGGCGACATGTTCTACAGGATTGCCGACATGGATAATCTCTGTTTCGCGGCGAAAAAGGCATGTCAGTCCAGGAAGGACCGCAGCGAGGTGGAGGCATTCAAGAAGAAGCAGGAGGAGAAGCTCCTCGCGCTCCGTGAATCGATTCTCGACGGTACCTATCGGTCTTCCGGCTATCGCATGTTCACCGCGGTTGAGAATGGGAAGGAGAGGCTGGTCGCAGATTGTCCGTTGTATCCCGATCGCATCCTGCACTGGGCCATCTGCCTCATAGCCGAGGCTCCCCTCAATAGGAAGCTCATCGCTCAGAGCTATGGCGCGGTCCCGGGGACCGGCCATCACGCGGCCATGCGTCGCGTCTATGATTATATACAGGAGGACTCGAGGGCCAGATATGCGCTCTCCGTGGATGTCAGGCATTTCTTCGCATCCATCGACAAGGAGATCCTCAAGAAGAAACTGCGGATGACGTTCAAAGATCAACGTTTCCTGGAGTTGATGGACGTCATAATAGACGGGTACGATCTTCCCGGGATACCCATCGGCAACCGCACATCTCCCATGCTGGCGAATCTCTATCTTTCCGAGATCGACCATGTCATGAAGGAGAGTTATCACTGTCATTACTACGTCAGATACATGGACGACATCGTCGTTCTGGGTTATTCGACGAAATGGCTGCACAGGATCGAATCGG
>CALAVG010000333.1 GCA_937892275.1 uncultured Methanomicrobiales archaeon
CCTTATGATGGATTCCGTGAGAGCGCGGTTCTCCGATCTATTGCCGATTATATTCCTTACCTGATGAAGTGGCTTCAGATTTGCTTTGATACTGTCATCGAAGCCTGTGATCTTAACTGAATCCGAACTGTCGATGGCCCCGATACTCTTCAGATACCTCAGCAAACCCTTTTCGGTGACCTTCTTGTCGGAATCCTCGAAGAGATCCTTCACGATACTCTTCTTCAGACCCACATTCAGCCTCTCCCCGTCGATGCGGATGTTGTTCAGTTCGTTATACAGGGTGAAATATGAGTAAAGGATGGAATTCTTAGGAAGGACCTCTTCTCCGATTAGATAGCTGCAGTAGTTGGTCAGGTTGGCCATGAACCTCTCGGCAGAGGCATCTATGTCTACGACCTGATCGAAATTCCATGGATATGTCCTCTCGTCCGCGCGTCCTACGATCCAAGAATTGGGAGAACGGTTGTTGAGAGGACCGACATAATATGGGATCCTGAACTTCATGATCATCTCAATCTTCTCCGATACGTCGATCCCGTCACTCTGTGTCTGGGTCAGGAACGGGTACCACGTCGATGCATTGTTCAGGATCGCCCTGAGCTCCTTCAGATGGACGGTGTACGGCAGTACGGAATTGTCAGAGGAACTCTGCTTGGGCATGAACTTACCCTCATCGATACGTCTGATTATGGAGCTTGCCAGCTCGCCCTCAACCCCCTTCAGAACATTCTTGCAGTATTTGTAGAAGTCCTCCTTCTTGCATCTCTTCGGCTGTCCTTTGGAGCACATACCGCTGTAGCTGCAATAGTTGTTAGGTTCCGTCGGGGATTTGAACATCAACTCATACTTCTTCTTGTCTGATTTCAAGACGGTTTTCAGATTATTGAGGTCCTTTGCATGGTTCTCATATGATGAGATCATCGCATCGGATATGTACTGATGCCCCTTCAGGATAGAGGCCAGAACGGACCAGTCATAGAGCTGTTTGATCAGTCTTAAAGTGATCATCTGGTCTTCTGATAATATGTTCTCCAGTTCGGCCAGATGGTCCTCGGCATTGGCATCCTTCAAGCTTATGGAATCCTCCAGGGAATCGTCTTGATAGAGGTCCGAAAGTTTGACCTTGGATCCCGCTAGCAGACCTGACAATGCCTTGATCACAGACTCCTCCTCTTTACTGCTGGCAGGTATGATCTGACCGATGATGCGTTTCTTGTCCGTTATATTGATGGAACGGTCGGAAATAGCTCTTTCTAAACTATCGGTATCCGTTATCGAGATATCCACGCCGTACTTGTCCATATCGATGACGAGCCTGTTGAATACATCGTCGAATGAGGGAATGTCATCCTCTGACAATCCGGCGAAAAGGAAATGTCCGCGATACTTGATGATATGATGCAAAGCCAGATAAACGAACCGAATGTCCGGCCTCTCATTCGTATCGATGAGATATCTGCGCAGATGGTATATGGTCGGGAATCTTTTATGGAATGCCGCATCATCCAGATCGGGATTGTTGAAAAGGCTGTTCGGCTGCTTGTCCTTCCTATCCTTGTGCTGCAATCCGCTCTCATCCAGCCTGTCAAAGAAACACGGATCGACCT
>CALAVG010000334.1 GCA_937892275.1 uncultured Methanomicrobiales archaeon
GTTGTCACCGTGGTTGCGGTAAATCTCGCCCCACCAGTCCACGTTCGGATAGGCGTAAGGGTACTGGCCGCTGTACAGGGCCAGGAGCTCCGCGTCGTTGTACTTGACGGGAAGGCCGTCCGCTGACAAGAGGCTCCTCTTCAGATATTTGGCCCCGTTGAAATCATAACGATCCCAACGCTGTGATCGGTCCCGGAGGGGACCTCTCCATTTCGCGGTTCTCCCACCGCAGCGCTTGCAGGCCCAAGCGCCGGATATTCCTGGCGGCGTTCAGATCGCGGTCGATATCCAAACCGCAGACGCAGACGTGCCTCCTTTCGGAGAGGTCCTTGGGGACCGTCCGTCCGCATCTTGAACACCGTTGCGACGTGTACTCCGGACCCACCTTCACGACCGTGCACCCGGCTTCCGCCGCCTTGGTGCACAGCGTTCCGATGAGTTTCCCCCAGGACGCGTCGCGGTACGATTTCCTCATCCCCTTCCCCAGGCTCTTGTCCCGGATCCCGGACACATCTATGTCCTCGATGACGATGACGTCGTGATTTGAGACGAGGTCGTTCACGATATCGTATCTCTCCGCCCGTCTCACGTTGTTCAGACGGACGAAGGCGTGGTACAGTTTCTGTCTCTCCTTCACGTATCCGACGGAATCTTTTTCGAGGGACGACATCCTCCTCTGGATCGCCGCGACCTTCTTCTCCGCATCGCGGAGATGACGGTGGTTCGGATACCTGGTGCCGTCGGAGACCACCATGACGTCCTTCAGTCCCAGGTCCACACCGACGGCGGTGCGCATATCGTCGAAAACGAAGGTGGAGATCTCCTCGTACGTGTACGTGAGGCATGCCTTCCAGCGGTAGTGCGGGGCACAACCCTCGCGTTCTATGATGCAGGTCTTCGGTTCTCCCCACCCCTTCCTGAACCCGGCGGTGCGTATGTCGCCGATCTTGGAGAGCCTCAGCTTCCCGTTAACCATGCGGAAACCCTTCTGGGTGTAGGTGAAGGAGTCGTATCTGCTCCACGGTCTGAACCGCGGGAATCCGGCATGTTCCCTGGCCTTCAGTTTGGCGAAGAACCCCTTGAATGCGTTATCCACCCTGGCGGCGACGTCCTGGAGGACCTGGGAGTACACCTCCTTCAATTCGGGATGTTCGCGCTTGAACGCCGTGATCTCCTTATTCATATCGAATGCGGAAGGGACCCTGATCCTTTCGGCATAGGCGTTCCTGCATCCTTCCAGGAGATGGTTGTATAGGAAGCAGCAATGGCCGAGGGTCTCGTTGAGGATCCTCTCCTGGCTCTTGTTAGGGTAGAGCCGTATCTCCATCGTGCGCACCTCCGCCATCCTATCACTATCATGTATAACGTGATATCTGATATTAAAAGCATATGTTGTTATTGGTACAGAGCCGTCGGAAAACG
>CALAVG010000335.1 GCA_937892275.1 uncultured Methanomicrobiales archaeon
GAAGATTGCGGGATCCTGGACCCCTGCCTGTGGAGAACCAACCAAGTCTGAGCATTGATGAGTGCAATGATATCGTCCGATAAAAGGCATTGGACGTTTATCAGACGTCGAATAGTACCGTCACCGACGGAGTCTCCCTGTCTATCTCCATCATGTGGTATGTGACGGCCTTCACCTCGGACCTTATCCTGTGCCTGTTCCTGTCGAGTGTCTCGCCCTTGGCATGGCAGATGACATCATCCCCTTCGAAGGACACCTCGAACTCCTTGAGTATCAGGTTGTCGGCATCCTCGATGAACAGCATCTCGGAGAGGAAAGAATAGAGTCTGTCCTCGTCATCGATCCCGGAGACACGGATGTCGATCTCCTCAGAGGTACCGATGTCGGAAAGATCCACTGTCTGGTCGAACAGGGCGTAAGCGGCGTTGGCGAAGCATTCTTCCAACGTTCTGCCGTTGGCCTTGACCATCATGTCCGCGGTATGGTCGATGAGAGTGTATCTTTCCATGTTCGGATGAAGAATGTCATCGTTCTTTTATCCATCGCTGTCCATCCGCGTACGATTGCAATGGATGAATCGGTCTTTGGCAGGGCGAAGGAGTTCGCAAAAGGAATATTCCAGGGTGACAGCAGCGGACATGATGTCTACCATACCATCAGGGTCCATGATCTGGCACGTACGATATGTTCCAAGGAGGGAGGGAACATGGAAATCGTCCGTCTGGCGGCGTTGCTGCATGATGTGGATGACCGCAAGCTCTTCGGAGACAATGGATTCGCAAACGCCAGGAGGTTCATGGATTCCGAGAACATACCGGAGGACGATCAGAGGACGATCTGTGAGATCATATCGCAGATATCCTTCAAGGGGCAGGATTCCGTCATACCTACCACGTTGGAGGGGAAGATCGTACAGGATGCGGACCGCATGGACGCCATCGGAGCTATAGGCATCGCCAGGGCATTCGCCTACGGAGGCAGCAAGGGTCGTGCCATGCACACCCCGGGAGAGGGTCCGAAGGAAGGCATGTCGGAGAAGGAGTACTTCGCCAATCAGGGTACTTCGGTGAACCACTTCTACGAGAAGCTACTGCTTTTGAAGGACATGATGAACACGGACGCGGCCAAGGCTCTGGCTCAATCCAGACACGATTACATGGTAGGGTTCCTGGACGAGTTCATGTCGGAGTGGGAAGGAAGCCGTTGATCAGTCCGTCCCAGCTTCTGCATTCTTCCTGCCGAGTATCCTTCCTTTCAGGTCTATTCCCATGTGGTCCAATGCGATCACGCCCGTCCAGAGCCATGCGGCGTACTGGATCGTGGCACCGACCCCAGCTATGATGTAGGTGAGGCCGATCGAACCGTTGTAGAACAGATCGTACAGGGACTTCCACTGGTCGAAGGACATGAATCCGTCGTAGAACGTGACTGTTCCGAGCATCATCGGCAGGGAGGGTAGCATGAATATCGTCGATCCTATCATGAGCATCAACGTAGGTCTGACGAGCCTCTTTTCGTGGATAATCGCTGCTATGATCACGAAGGGCATTAGGAGTATCAGATACTGGGGCGTGCTCGGGTAGAGGAACAGTACCAGCGCGGAGAGGAAGACGAACCATATGAACCTCGAATCCACATCCTCGTCCCCGCGACGCTTGACGAAGATGTATGCGATGAGGATCTCGAGGATCAGGATCACAGGGTATCCCAGGCGGGAACTGTATTTCAGCGCGGAAGCAGCGATCCCTTCGTT
>CALAVG010000336.1 GCA_937892275.1 uncultured Methanomicrobiales archaeon
CAATAAATGTAAATTTACATGTAAAAATGGTATAGCGGGGGATGATTCCCCCGCCCGCATATGCGGAGAAGTGACTGATCAGCAATACTTGTTTCTGAATTCGGCCATGAAACCGACCTTTGCACCACCGTTCCTCATCCTTGCCCATCTGTTGAGCTCTTCGTTATCCGTACATTCGCAGCGGGGAGTGAACTTGTCCGGATGCGACAGCACGTAATCTATGACCGCCCTGCGGTTCCTGTTCGACGTCCTGGGGTTGCCGAGCACCTTCATCACATAATTCTGATTGAAGGAGATGGGATTGGTCCTGGTAAGACGAGTGTTCAGATAGCCTTCGGTGATCTTGACCCTGGTGTACTTGTCGGTCTTGGTGAAGAAGACCCATCCCCTGGGGTACTCGGCAGCCTCTTTCATGGTCACACCTGATCCACCTGGACCTTCACGTTGAAATGCCCCGGGACGGGAAGAGGGAGCAATTCCTTCGGAAGATTGTCCTTGAAGAAATGGTACAGGCATACGCATTCCTTGGATTCCATCGCCTTCAATGCCACTATGACGGCCATCGGATCGACTTCATCGAGGTTGATGTAAGGCCTACCCAGCCTTGATAATGCCTTGGTTGATTGCGCAAGGAGATCCACAAGCTCCTGATCCTCGAGGGAATGGAGATGATCGATGATTGCCTGATCGGGATCGTCCATCACAGATACTTCATCATCCAGAAAATCGCCGTCGATGGGGCGGTACAGCTCCGCATGGTTGACATCCTCCACACCCTCCAGCATCGCTGAGAACTCGTCGAAGGAATCGAGCATGACCGTGTCGCCGTCGCTGAAGAGCTCATAAGCCTCATCCCTGATGAGGTTCGTGAACTTCTCGACGCAATCCTCCAAGGAGCATTCGTCCGTGTAATCGAAATACACTCTCAGGAAGGCCTGAGCGAGGGAGTCCATGGAGACTATGTCCCCATCTCCATTCTGCACCAGATCGTACAGGATGGCCGCATTCTTGCCGACCCTTGAGTTATACTCTTCCCTAAGCTTCGCTTCGGTTGCCTGAAAGGCACCGATTATGGTACTCTTGAGATCATTATCCATA
>CALAVG010000337.1 GCA_937892275.1 uncultured Methanomicrobiales archaeon
TAGAACGCTTTCCTGAGTCTGCACATCATGATGACCGAGATGAAATTCACGAACTCAGTACCGATGACTGACATCTCCGACTCCACTCTGGTCTCGTCCATTCCAAGGATGTGCTTGTAGAATCTGAACATGACCTCCAGCTCCCATCTTTCCTCATAGGCCGCGAACATCACCTCGGGAATCACATCGAGGTCCGATATGAAGACGATGGAACCGAACTCGGTTCTCATGGTCTCCAGTTCTTCCGGGGAATAGTCCTTATGTTCTTCGACCCACACCTCCTCTTCTATCTTGGCGATCTCCGGATCGCGGAAGGCATACAGATGCCTTCCATCGTGCATCCTTACCTTGCGACTCTCGATACCGAAACGATTTGTGAGTGTGTGATCCATCTTCAAAGCCTTGTACTCGTCAATCGCGGTCGCATCACGTTTCAGAGGAATGAGGAAATGCAATCCGGGATTGTCGAGGAAGACAGTCTTGGCAGTGTTGTAGGAGAATCCCTTGTCCGTGATTATGAAACCGGTCTGAAGCTTGCTGGATTCTAGGAAATCCTTGAAAACGGACATGTCTGTCTGATTGCCTGCATAGATCTTGCTGCAGACAGGTTCTGCAGCATCGATATCGTAAGCAAAGACGACAGAGATGTCCCTTGTACCTTTCTTCAGGGCCTTCCTGGAGAACTCTGAGAAGATGTCATCGTTGCTCTCATATGACTTCAGCATACCATCTATGGCGATCGAATGGTTCGACGGCACCTTTGTGCAACGGAGTTCCATGAACTCCGTTATCCTCGAACACACACGGCCCAGATCGAATAGATGCCGGCCAACGGTATCCTTAGAGAGCGGGACCCTGGGATACAGCACACTGATGTAATCCAAATCATAGGCCTCTTGGATCTCGTAATCAACGAGTCCTTTTTCGATCGTCCTCAGCACAGCGATCACGTACGTTTTCAAAGCATCGTCCCGAGAGTATACTTTGAAAAGATCATCTAGGATGTCCCTGCTGAGATTGACGATCAACTGGGATGCCCCCCAGAACTTCATATCGGAATCGTCATAACGGATTTTCGGGCGGGCCTCCAGCTCCACATACTTCATATCGATGATACTACCGACGGTTTCACCGTCGGTCTGGACCCTCTTCCCGTCAACGACCTTGTATTCTCTCTTCTTGACATTGTACTTAACGGGATCGTGGCCAAAAGCGTACACTATCGTATTCGGTGGCCGGGGCACTTCTCTGATCTCTTTCGGGACCTTCATTTCACATCAGAACCATATAGTGCAATAAAGTATAAAAAGTTATTTTATTGCACTCTTACTTGCTAAGTTGGCGGAATATTACGTTCTTTCTGGTGCGATTCCAGCCACTCGATCGGTGTTAGTCAACGGGTTTTTGCCTTCAATGACATATCAAAGAAGCTGGATCTGTTCACAAATTCTCCGATTTGGCTCGGATTTGTTCAAAAAGGACCTTCAATAGTCAAAACCACTATCCGATTCAGGATTCTAAAGTGCAATAGGTTCGGAAATCGTTAATTGAAATACAATCATTCGATATATCAATCATGGCCGAGGAGTACGTTGAACGTCCGTTCTACATCGAT
>CALAVG010000338.1 GCA_937892275.1 uncultured Methanomicrobiales archaeon
CCGGGGTTGCCGGTGGCGCGGGCGAACCCGTCGGCCATGTGGGCGGCGCACTGCTCGTGCCTGACGAGGACGTGCCTGATGTCCGAATCTATGAATGAATCGTAAATGGGGATGACGGTGGCGCCGGGATATCCGAAGACGGTGGTCACACCGCGGTTTCCCAGCATCTTCAGCAATGCGTCAGAACCCTTCATGCTCTACCGTATCGTCGCGCTTCTTATAAGAGGTCCGTACAAAAAAACGGCATATTCACGCGTTCGTGACGGCGAACCCGTGTTAGAACTTGTCATATTCGTCGGCGGGGACCTCCCCGATGAGCCATCCTACGGAGGTGGTCTCGCCGTAGTAGTAGGGGACCTGAACGGCCTCTTCCCCCTCGCCGACGGTGATCTTCCAACCCACGACGTCGGGCTCCACGCTGCTGCTGTAGGTCCTGCTTGCTTTGAAATCCTCCAGGTACACCCCCGCCCCCATGTGGTCCTCGAAGAGGAACAGGGCGGCGTCGTATCCCATGTAAGATGCGATGGCGCAGAAGAGTATAGACGAGTCCTCGCAGTCCCCGCCGGAGAGGAACAACGTTTCTAGAGGGAACTGCCAATACTCTTCGTTTCCGTGGATGTCGGAGTCGTAGGCGTACGGGATGGTCTGCACGAAGGAGAGGATGACGTTCGCCACGTACTGTTCGTCCTTCCCGGCCGTCTTGCTGGAGATGTAGTCCGCGATCTGCTTGATGTACTTGTCCTGGACGTCGTCGTACCTCACGAAGGAGAGGTCATGGGCGAGGTCCTCGTCGGAACCGTCACGGTTGGTGTAGTAGCACATGCGCTCATCCTCATCGTAGATGTCCGCATAGTGGAGATAATCGGAGTAGAGGATGGACAGTTCGAGTTTGTAATTCTGTCCGGAAGGGGTCTTGAACCATTTGCGGAAGAAGCTGAAGACGGGTTCCGTCTCGGTGTTGTAGGACCATTCGTACTCGATGTCTATCTCCCCGTCAACGAGGACCTTCGAGCATCTGTGGACATCGCCGGAAACGTAGGTGATCACATACATGCCCGGGGAGGCGAAGACCGCGACGGTGCCTTCGGTATCCGGGATGCTCCCGTCGTAGTCGGATTTGCCGACCGTGAACGTACCTTCCCCCGACACGGACATCAGGAGTGTAAGGTCGGTCTCCGTATCGAGGTCCGCGGTCAGATACGATTTCGCGAACGCGTACACCAC
>CALAVG010000339.1 GCA_937892275.1 uncultured Methanomicrobiales archaeon
GGATGTTTCCGATTGATTCATTACGTTTACTTTTACCTTATGACTTGCCGATGCGGAATGTCAGAACTTATATTGAATATGCCGGTCTGCGATGGTCTGAGCCTTCTGTTCCGATGCAGCACTCAGTTCGCCGCGTATATACTGTTCCATCATCAGAGCACCGATAGGAACTCCATAAATGGCACCCCAACCGCCATTCTCCACATACACCGAGACGGCTATCTTGGGATGGTCGCGTGGAGCAAACCCCATGAACACAGAGTGGTCGTGTCCTCGGTTCTGAGCCGTACCTGTCTTTCCGCACACCTCGTACCAGGGATTATTGGCACTGCGGCAGGTGCCCGACGTTACGGCATTGCGCATACCGGCAACCACCATCTCGTAGTATTTCTTCTGAACAGGTACATAATGGCGATACCGGCAAGGATCATCGTAGCGGCACTGGTGTGCTTCAATGATGAGACTAGGATGATCACTGCGGCCGGGATCAGTGAGAATACGAATGCGGTGAGGACAAGACCGGCATCTCCGGCCCCTCCTACTGTGATTCCCAATCCGATGGCCAATGTGGCTCCGAAGGAAGCTCCGGACGAGATTCCTGTTGTATATGGGTCAGCCAGAGGGTTCTTCATCATACTCTGCATCGCAGCTCCCGCGACCCCTAGGGACATGCCGGCGATGAGCCCTGCACAGATACGCGGAAGACGTACTGTGAATATCGCCCAATCCATGTATGGATCAAGGGCTTCCTGATTGAAGAAGTGGTTCCAGATCGTCGCATAGACATCCATTATGCTGATGTTCGAGGAACCGTAAGTGGCTGCGAATGCGAAGACCAGGATGGCGGCGATGATGCATCCGACAATAAACATCACCTTCCTGTAGATGTACTTGTGATAGTCCCTTGCCATCGTCTCCCCGGCATCAACGGGGCTTACAGATTCTGGGATCGGGGTCCCTCTGCGTATCTTATTGAACATTATTATCACTCTTAGTTGCTATTATTTCGAACCCTACGACCGGATTATGACTGCCGTTGGGCATATCCCTGCTACGATGTAGATGGACTTCAATCGAAGAACACGGCAACTGCTGGAGAACCTGCATATCCCATGCCGGCCTCAGTTCCCTGCTGAGCGGCATGTCCTTCGCAAGTTCTTCTATGATGCCGAAATCCATGTCCCCGCGATACTTATCGTGGCTTCCCTTCTGTTCCGAATCCATCCTGATTCTCATGCGTCTTTTCCTTGCCTCGTCGTACTCATCGTCGAAAAGATACAGATAGAAATTGCCGTCATAGACGACTAAGTTACCGCCCGGAATCAGGACACGCATCATTTCGCGGTATGCCTGTTCGGGCCTTTCGAGGTTCCAAAGCACATTCCTGCTAACGACGGCGTCAAAAGTCTCATCGACAAACTCCAGGTCACTGGCATCCATCTTCAGGAATTTGGCCTTCACGCCGAGCGAATCGGCATTCTTCCTGGCCTGAACGAGCATTTCATCAGAATAATCTATCCCGGTCACATCCATTCCATATTCCGATAGAATCATGGTGAAGTAACCTGGGCCGCATCCGATGTCCAGGACATTCGAGCCGGGCCTAAGATTGGCATTGGATATCAACTTCTCTGCCTCCGATGCACCTCTGTACTCCGCCTCCTCTCTGACGGAACAGGAGAAACCTTCACTCCTCTTGTCCCAATAATCCCTAACATCCTCTGTGATCTGCATACTAATCGCTTCAGCAACAATTGAGGGGGAGGATCCCCTCGTTTAAGTTGTTCAGGGGTTGTAGGTCTTCTTGACCTTGGTGTATCCGGCTACGTTCTTGGACATCCAATCATCGTAAGAGTTTACATCGAAACAGTCCTGATCCATATAGTCCTTGCTGGCCTTGTCAGGGTGGTATGTGCTGATGTAATCCTTAAGCATCGATTGGACATCGAACTGCTTCGCATTGGGATAAATATGGTTGAATACCCATGCGATACCTATGTATGATGCGGGACCCATGTACACACCCTGTCCGAGGACAAGGACATTGTCGTAGTAGTATGCCCTGCTTCCGGCTACCGCATTGAAGAAGCTGTTGTTTGCCATCCCATGGTCGTAGATGTAGTTGTACTCTGCACCCTGGTCATCAGTCTCCTCCAGGAATCCATAGTACATGTCGAACACGATCCAATCAGGGTTCATGACAGCTACTCCCTCGGCATCAATGCTTCCGTTGGTGAAACCTACGTCGTAAGGGGTCCTTGCTCCGGCCGCCTCGATGAGCTCCTGAATACCGTTGTGCCAAGTTGAGATGCTCGTACCTCTATAACTGGCGAAGACCAACGGACGTTCCTCATCCTTGATTCCACTGACATAATCCTGGATATAATCAAGGACCTTATCTGCCTTCTCCGCATAGCTCTGGGCTGCATCGTTGAGGTTACAGAGACATCCGAGTGTAAGGATTCCGGCAACGGTCGTCGTGTCCTCCCAGAAGGGAAGCCTGACCACATCCATTCCGAGGGGGGCAACGGTCTCTTCCATGTTCTTGTCGAACCATGCACGGGTTCCTGAGAGGATGTATGAAGGTGCATCATCGAGGAAGACCTCGTAATCGGGGGTGAACCTGCTTCCAAAGCATTCGGGGTTCTGATCGAGGAACATCTGGAACCAAGTTGCATATGAACCTCCGTCTCCGACCTGATTGTCGACGAACGTACAGTTCTTGACGTTTCCAAGGATGAGCTCTGCCTCGTAGTTGCTCTTGTACCCGACAGCATATGTTGTCAGAGGGTATGTACAGGTGCCGACCATGCTGTCGACATCGAAGAACTTGACTTCTGTGCCTTTGGTCTTATTGACAAGGCTCTTCACGATACTGAGATCCGAACTGTTGACGGCTCCGTCGCAGTTAGCATCGGCCCAATATCTCGCTGTGTATTTGGTGGTCCCGTATTCTGTAAGAACCTGGACCATAGGTGCATCTGAGAGTGATCTCTTTCCATCGATGATATCTTGTATGTACTGCACGTCTTCATTATCTAGATAATCATCCCATCAACACGGTGGCCGTAAAGAGCCATCTAGATAATCATCACCGTTCGCGTTTCCGAAGACCGTAAGACGCACGTCCGTGGCATCGGATCTCGACGGATTGCCGTTGTTGCCAGATATTATTACGAATACTGCGGCAATGACAACAACAAGAACGACTACGACAGCGATGACAGTCATTGTTTTCTTGTCCATATTAATCACTATTGGATGTATTATCCAATCATTCGTAATTTTTCTTTGTTAGTATTTAAAACTAATCAGTTGTTAATAAATCACTTGAAAATATCTTTGAATAAGTGGATATTGGAGGGATAATTATTCCTACTTTAGAAAATGCTATATCGCTACTGGATTATACATCCCATGAATGTCTGTAGAGAATCAACTCGAATCACAGCCCTCATATAAAATCGAGAGTTCGTCCGTGGAACAGCAATCCAAGGAATATTGGGATGCCCGTGCGAAAGGATACAGCATATCCACAAGAAAAGAATTGGATATGGATTCAAATGTCCTCAGGAACATCATGCGCAATCAGCTTGGACTTAATCGCAAGCTCAAAGCCGTAGATATGGGTACGGGTGCCGGTCTGGCCGCGATTACCCTGGCACGCCTAGGCCATGATGTCACGGCCGTCGACTCGTCCGAAAAGATGCTGGAATATGCAAGAAAGAATGCTGACTATGCTCATGTGGACATCAACTTCGTTCTTGGAGACGTCATTTCGCCTCCTCTCCTGAAACATGAGTATGATGTACTGGTGGCCAAGAGCGTTGTCTGGAACCTCACCGACCCGATAGGTGCTTACTCCACCTGGATGGACCTCCTAAAACCAGGAGGATTCATAATAATAATAGATGGGAACTGGTACCTGGACGAGTTCGACGAGGATTTCCGTAAGCGCCGCAGATTCCTCGATATGAAGTATGGGAGGGATACGGGCCTCCATGCCAGCACCAACGTCGATAATGTTGATCTGAACATAATTCGTCGCCTTACCCACAGTTTCCCAGCTAGCATGGAGAGAAGGCCTGCATGGGACATGGGCGTGCTTCTCGGATTAGGATTTGCAGAATTCCATATAATCTCGCTTGACAAGGAACCCTTCTCGGTCCTCACTCGCGACGGCGTGATGAAGATACCGCTATCCTTTGCGATCATAGCCCGTAACCCAAAGGGATCTCTGAGCCCATATCATGAATTGATGGAGCCGGCACCGTATACCGATGATGATCTCAAGGCCATATCGGAAAGGATACGTGACCTTGATCTAAACTATGGCAAGGTGTTGAAATCACTGTCGGATATG
The DNA here is from genome assembly GCA_937892275.1 of uncultured Methanomicrobiales archaeon. GTDB lineage: Archaea > Thermoplasmatota > Thermoplasmata > Methanomassiliicoccales > Methanomethylophilaceae > Methanoprimaticola. The sequence continues at coordinate 4,364 of CALAVG010000339.1, forward strand.
AACCGCCTTTCCCTGATCTCTGCACTTATGGGCGGAAGAATGAGCGTCAATCAACTGGCGAATGTGACTGGCCAATCGATCTCCCTTACATCCCACAACCTGAAAATCCTAAAAGATTGCAACATCGTGTCCTCTGAACGTGACGGCAAGGAGATTCAATACACCTTGACAAACAGAGTGTCGATGAACATGCTGATTGACATCTGCAATGGGATTATGAATGAAACGAGAGAAAGGAAATGATGGTGCCGGGAATGGGGTTCGAACCCATGACCTTCGGATTTCCCTG
>CALAVG010000340.1 GCA_937892275.1 uncultured Methanomicrobiales archaeon
ATCTCGCCGACGACGACGGTGTTCCCGGGCTGGTAGGTCAGATTGCTGTAGGTCCAACCACCGAAGGTGAATCCCTGCTTAGAGCCGTCATAGGACGGTAATGTGAGGGAGGAACCGTTATTGACGGTCCTTGCAGCTACTGCTGACGAACCACCATCGACATCGAATGTGATGTGGTGGGTGATGACGGGCTGAACGTTCTCCGTCCATGAAGCTACGAGGGTGATGTTCGATGTGACCGAACTTGCGAAATCATAGGGCTGGCCATTGAGCTTCCATTCGCTGAAAACGAATCCTGCTTTCGTCGGCTTGACCGGGACCGTCGCTGTGGAACCGGACTGGACCGTCTGGGAGGGGACGGAGGATCCCCCGTTGCTGTCGAAGGTCACGGTGTATGTCGTGACGGGAGCGGAGACCGGGGTCCATTTGGCATAGAGGGTCAAGGACCTGTTGACGCCTGAGTTCCAATCGACGGGGTTGGTGAACTCGGGTTCGTAGAACCAACCGTCGAAGGTGTTGTTCGCTTTGGTAGGGTCTGCTGGTTTCGCTGCGGGTACGTTGTAGGCGGTCTGCTCTATCTGGGGGACAGCCGAACCGCCGTTGGATTCGAAGGTGATGACAGGGAATCCCATGATCTGGACTTTGTAGACCTCGACCGTGGATCCCTTGGGGTTGCTTGTGGTCTGTGTTACGTAGTATGTTCCCTTTGCGGCATATGTGTGCCTGGGGTTCCATTCCGTGCTGTGCTCGGAACCGTCGCCGAAGTCCCAGTCGATGGTCTGGGCGTCGGATCCGTCGAATACGCACTGCAGGGTGTATGAGTAGAACTCCCCGTAGTCCTTGTCGTATGCCTCGTCGGCACTCGCTTCGCTGATTGCGAAAGGAACCGCCATGAAGATGGCGGCGATTATGATTGCTGTTGATCTGATATCATATTGCATAGATGATTGCACCTCCTGCGGGAGATGATGTGAATTCGAGGGACGAGATGACCGTGACAGTGAATGTCTTGGTCGCTGACGTGTAACCTGACTTGGAGAAGGTCAGGGTGATGTCGTAGGTCCCCGTCTGGGTGGGTGTTCCCGATACCGTGGTTCCCGTGGACGAGAGCCAAGACGCTCCGCTTATGGATACGGAGCATCCGCTGACGCTGACAGTCGGGGAGAACGACCAGTAGTTGCCTGCGACGGCGTACTGGTCGGGAGTACCGGATACGGTTATGGTCAGTTGTTTCCACATTGCGTACAGCTGGGTGGTCCCGTAATCGAAGGAGTACGAGGATCCTGCGCTGTATGTCGCGGCTGTGGCTGAACTGGACTTGGCCCATCCGAGGAACTGGTATCCCGATCTCGTCGGTGTGGTTGAAGAGATCTGGATGGTCTTGGACGACGATGAATCTGTGTATGTCTGGTTTCCGGGAGCTCCGGAACCGCCGTTGGCGTTGTACTTGACCGTGTAGCTGTACGTGTACACGGTATCCGATGTCATCTGGACCGCGGGATAGTAGGAGGCCTTTTTGGTCACGGTGACGGAGTCTCCGAGACTCGATCCATAGAGGGAGGAGGCCATGTTGTAGTTGCTTGAGGAGTAGGTGGTAGTGTATGTGTAATTGGGTCCGGAACCGTTCTCCGTTGCC
>CALAVG010000341.1 GCA_937892275.1 uncultured Methanomicrobiales archaeon
GTTCCCGGATCGGCATCGACCGACTGTGATGATATGATGACCGCGACGGTTACGATCGATACCACGGCCATCAGGGCCATTAATGTTTTCTTGTCTACTTCCATCCGATTGCCCCCGTGTTTTACGGACGGTAAGATGACATATCCTCATGATATTTGAAGAACAACGGTTCAAGGGAACTTTGTGACCATATCTTTGATTCCACGGTAATCAAATCCAATTATTTCGATCACTTGATGTATGAAATTATACACAAAATCACGTTTTGTATCATTTCTCACAAATCGATAATCCTTACTAAGATATCGAACAAATACAGGATTGAGATGACCATCGCACGACATACTCGGAGAATATCTTATTATCCCTGTTTCATCTGGAATCGGGTGATTTATCCATCATGACTGTGTTGAACAACCCTGACTTCTGATTAGCTCATCCTTTTTTCATCAAATTACCGAGCCTTTCTGAGATAATTAGTTCTATTTACTTGACTATGTATATTTATGTGTACTGTTCAAATATTTAGTTTTTGCTATAATTTTTATAGAGTTAACGCATACTGAAAACGATGGAATTCTGACGTAGCCAGATATCCAATCAAGATACAGAAAATCATAAAAAATTGGGAGAAGGCGCCCTTTGTTTTCGCGCACAAAACGCCCTCTCCGGAGGTGTCATTGTCATGACAGTATGGGATAATAGTAACGGGAATATAAAGGGGGGTCAGGGAAAGCGCAACAAGAGCACAGATGCATACGGGAACAGATATGATAGACGCAGAGGGTTCTGGTCCAACATCGACCGCGCCGTCCTTAAAGAAGGACGGCTTCTGGACAGTTGGCTCATGCCGATGAGGGTATAGGTGGAATTGTGCATTCTCAACTCCTAGGGCAGATAGGGCAGGAGATACGAGTATCCGCCCTCGCTGATCCTATTCATATCGCTCCTGAAAGAGGATGACGGAAGATCCTATCGTCGTGCGATATCCAAGCTGTCCAACACGCTTGAGAGGATGGGGCTCCCGGAGCCCCATTACTCCACACTGCACAAATCACAGGCCAGATTCCAGCGTGATGAACTCGGTGTGAAGGTCATGAACGAGGCTACGGTGATGCTGCTGGGCATGGGTATCGAGGAAGCGCTCGATCCGATACGCATACTCAGGACCGGAATCTGTCCTGAATATGAGGCTCCCAAGATACTTCTGACCTGCCAGAAAGATGTCGAGATGCAGAATGAATTGGACATGGAAGCTGAGACTTTACGCAAATCCATGCATGTGTCGGTCATGAAATCCTCGATATTATCGAGCAGGCCGCTTTGGTGTGCAGTCGATGGTTCCGGAGAGGGACTCTCCGGTCCCGGCCTGTATTTCGAGCACATCTGGAAGCTGAACAATAGAAGATTCATCAAACAACACACAATGCTTGACCTAGACACGCTGCGGGTGGTATCATATGCGATAACACTGGAGAAGCCGGGCGATGCAAAGATGTTCGTGCCCCTGGTATCAGGGGCACTGTTAGTCGGTGTGAATGTTAGATGGGTCTCAGCGGACAGCGCTTATGATTCTGTGGCCAACTGGAGATTCATGGACGAGAAGGGAATAGCCTTCTGCCCCAACCTTAAGGAGTCGTTCAAGGGAGGATGGGAACTCAAAAGAAGGGAGGCCCTAGCATCCTTCGATGAGATGTTCGGAAAGGAACTGGCCCACAGAATTACTGGATATAACGAGCGCTGGCTTGTAGAATCGTTCTT
>CALAVG010000342.1 GCA_937892275.1 uncultured Methanomicrobiales archaeon
CGTGCCCCGCCGCCTCGATCGCCGCGCTCGCGCCCGCGCTCCTGGAGATCGTCCGCGAGAGGTACGGTGACAAGAGGATTTTCCTGGTCACGGAGCCCAAGGACAGGGATGCCCCGGATTTCGAGATGAGGGTCAGGCGCCAGAACTACTACCTCCGCAACGGATGCTCGGAGACCGGCGTGAAGATACTCTCGGATGATGCCTGGTTCGACAGCATGTTCGTGCAGGGGGCCCTGACGGATCAGGAGATGATCGACACCGTCCGCAGGTACGAGGATATCCATAACGGTCGCAAAGAAGAATGACCTTGGTATAACGATCCTCTATGCTTGACGCTTCTCTCAGGTTAGGATTCATGAGGTGCAGTATTGTCTTTTGGAAATCGTTATTAGGTGGTATCAGGATAAGTCAACAGAGAGGCGGTCATTCTGCAATACAATCTGATGCACAAGGATATTGAAGTGGCCGCTCTGTCGATAAGCGAGTACGATGGGTCCATTCAAGACATCAAGAAGGTATTCTCCCTACAGCATATGCCAGTTGGCACCGTTAGGGCTGGAATCCTTGATGGAAAGGCATTCAGGAAATGGTGGAAAGGCCGTTCGATTCCAGCAAGCCGTAACGGAATCAAAGATGTTCTTGAAGCCTTGAATGTGGACCATTCTTTGCTTTTAATCGAGAAATCTATGGGCCTCAGTCTATCGGATCAGTATTGGATCAAACCCGATGGTTCCGATATTGCCTGGAAAGATGTAAATTACTTTGATAACGCCTTCTCAGAGGATATCGGTGATATGCTCTTCGGAATGGGCAGGGTGTCCGACGATCTGGACCTGGCGTCCCCGGATAACACATCGGACGGTGTCCTGAAGAAACGCTGGAAGATAATTAACGATGGACGTTATCTGATAAAGGGTGGCAGCGGACAGGTCATGCAGGAACCCTTCAATGAGGTCATAGCGTCGATTATAATGAATTCGCAGGGAATAGACCATGTTCGTTACGAGATGATGTGGATGGAAGGCCTGCCTTACTCCGCATGTAAGGATTTCATCACCAAGGATACGGAATTGGTTACTGCATATCACTTCTGCGAACAGGTCCCCAGAAGGAACGATGAATCCCTATGCGGTCATTTCTGCCGTCTGTGTGAAGAGGTCGGAATGGATCCATCACCCTTCCTCGACCGTATGTTGGTGTCAGATTATCTGATGGTCAACGACGACAGACACATGAGCAATTTCGGACTCATCCGCGATGCGGAGTCCTTAGAGTATCTGGGTTTTGCCCCGATCTTCGACACCGGTACATCCCTGGGTAGCAAAGCTGTCACGCACCGTTTCGAGGAATCAATACCGACGGAATGCAAACCTTTCAAGAAGTCGTTCAAAGAACAGATCGGATTGGTAACGGATTTCAATTGGATGGATTTCGGAGCTTTGGAGTCCTCCATGGACGATGTCGGGAAGGTCCTGGATGAGAATGGGTTCATCGGGAACGAGCGCAAGGAGAAGATACTGGCCCTGCTGAGCGATCGTATGAGGGAATTATCCGCTTTGGTATGACGGAATTTCTTTAATGTAACATCGGTTTGCATCTCTCTGTGAGAATCCATTATTGTTGGGCCATTTCAGTCGCATGCACTACCGCGATATTCGTCTGCATAGGTTTGGTCACCAATGGTTTCTCGATGTATCTGCCTTATCTCGTGGATAACGGTCTGTCCGATTCCGATACCTCGATCATAGTGAACGTCAGGGGCGGAATCTCGCTAGTAGCCATGCTGTTGATCCACAAGTACTACGACATGGTCAGTGCAAGGTTGGGTGTGTTCATCGCCTGTCTGTGCACAGCTACGGCATATCTGTTGTACGGCCTGGCGAACGGTTCACTTGCAGTGTATGTCATCGGATCGGCCCTGGCCGGAGTGAGCTACGGACTCGGTTCCATGATCATCATATCCGAGATCCTGAGGAAGTGGTTCGCCAAGGATTTCAACCTTTCAATCGGTATGGCCGTTGCCGGTACCGGTATCGCAACCGTCATCATGCCCATCATCGTCGAGATGATGGTCGAGAGCCACGGATTGATGACCAGTTTCATCTACGAGGCCGTTGTGATCCTGATCCTTTCCGTCATAGTCTATGCACTCCTCAGGGACAGCCCGGAGGAGAAGGGGCTCAAGCCTTATGGTGTGAACGAGGGTTACGAACCTGAGGAGAAGGTCGTTTTCCGCGGTAAGACCGATCTCCCAAGACCGCTCTGGATGCGTTTCGGGTTCATCTGTTTTGTGATGGGATGCATCGGAGGGCCCGGATTGGTGTTCCTGTCGATGCTCTTCGAGACCACGGGCTCCTCCCCGGAGACCGCTGCCATAAGCATCAGTATAATCGGACTTCTCATGACGATCAACAAGATCGCCATCGGCAGGATGATGGACAAGCTGGGGACCTATCACGGTATCATCCTTTTCGGGTCCATCCTGACCATCGGACTCCTGCTGACAGTGTTGCTCGGTCACGGGGATTTCGTACGTTATGCCATCATCCTCCTGCTCGGAATCGGTTTCGCGATGATGATGGTCTGTCCCGCAGCTTTCGCGAAGGACATCGCACTTCCCGGGCAGTACTTCGATACGGTGAGGGGATTGGAAATCGCCTATGTCCTCGGATCCTTCCTCTTCGCTCTTCTTCCAGGTACTTTGGAGACACTTGTGGGTTCCTATGTCATCAGTTACATCATAATGGCCGCTCTGCTAATCGTCTCATTGATCTTGGTCACCGACTATTACAGGCATCACCCCAAGCAGGGAAGGGCGCACCAGTGATGCCGAAGGGCATATTGTGCACCCTGATCGACTCATGCATAGAATGATAAACCCCTGTAGGAATCATCGTTCATGGCATTCGACGGAAGGGCAAGCATCGTTGAGATCGACGAAGAGGAGAAGACCGTAATCTTCGATATCTACAGGTTCAAGAAGATCACCGGGACGAAGGTCGGACCCATCCTAGGGCTCAGCGAATTCTCAACGCCCTTCAAGGTGGCCTGCGAACTCGCCGGACTCTATCCGGGCGACAAGGCCAACAAGTACATCGATGCAGGTAACATCCTTGAGCCGGTCCTGAGGGATTATCTCGCGGCCAGGCCCGCGCTCATCAGTCAGAGCCTCGGACTCGGAGAGGGCCATAGGGTCGGTATAGAGGAACCAGTCCCGAGGGAACAGTGCGGATACGATCATTTCCATAACAACAAGGTATTCGGAGGACTGGTCGACGGTTACATACAGGTCGACGGTGTCAGGGACACCATCCTGGAGATCAAGACCTCCCACGACATGGAGAAGTGGAAGGACGAGAACGGGGGTTATTCGAACATCCCGATGTCGTACATGCTGCAGGCATCTCTCTATGCAGAGCTGTCCAACCTTGACAGGATAGTCTTCCTCGTGGGATTCCTCGAGGAGAAGGACTACGACCGTCCAAAGCAGTGGGTCCCTAACCCGGACAACACCAAGGTCATCACAGTTCCGAAACTGGACATGACGGATTACATGAAGCAGTGCGAGGACTGGTACAACGAGTACATCAAGGGCGGATACACTCCCGAATGGACCGACAAGGATGTCGACGTCCTCAAGTATCTCAAGGCGTACAAGCCGAAGAGATGATCAGTTGAAGATGTAATAGGTCGGGATAAGCACTACCAGCATCACTATGTTCACGATCAGGAATACCTTGAGATAATCCTTGATCGAAGAATCCTTCTCCTGGAGGTAGATTTTGATGGAGATGATGCTGGCCATCGATGCTATCGGTGTTCCGAATCCTCCTATGTCCGCTCCAACGACCACTGCCATCCAATCATCGGTGAAAGGCTGCAGGAGTATGGTCGACGGGACGTTGCTGGTGAACTGCGATGCGATCACCGTTGTCAGCATGGGGTCCCAATCCATGAGGTCGAGCAACATATTGTGGACCGAGTCCATGTTCGTCAGGCCGTTCGCGAAGACGAACAGGAAGAAGAAAATGAAGAGGATGCTGTAATTCACCTTGACGAAGACCTTCGGCATCATTATGAGGAATGCCAGGACGATCACGATCAATGTGATGTAGTACGGGATGATGTCCAGGACGGAGATTATCGCCAGTACGAACAATGCGGCCAGGACGATCAGCACATTCTTGTTCTGAAGCTCCGTATTCTGCTCTATATCCACTGTGAGCGGCCTGTTCTTAATCATCATCGCCATCACGATGAGGGCCGCCGCACCAACAGCGACGATCGGGATGAGGGCCATCTCATAATCCCACAGGGTGAAACCGTAGGTGTCATGCAGGTTGTAGATGTATAGGTTGTGCGGGTTCCCAAAGGGTGTGAGGGAGCTTCCCACGTTCGCTGCGACCGTCTGAAGGACTACCACGATTATCGTGGTGCCCTTGAGGCCCGCCATTGTAAGGATCGCAATGGCAAGGGGGACGAATGTGAGGAGTGCGACATCGTTTGAGAACAGCATCGAGCAAAAGAACGGTAAGAAGATCAGGGCAAGGCAGAGTGCCCTTGTCGTGTTTATATTGGTGATGGCCTTGTGGGCCAGCTTATTCAATGCGTTACATTCCTTCAATCCGGCCACTATCAGAAGGAAGAACAGCAGTGTGCAGATGGTCTCAATGATGCTACCGTAATTGTACGTCATGACCGTATCGAACGGAACAAGGAACAGTGAAATCACAGCTAGAATTGCGGATATCACGAGCAGGTAGTCCTTCTTGACGAAGCCGATGACATCCATGTAGGGCGGATTGTAACATCCGTTATAATCGTGTCGATTGGAGAGTGGCCAGAATGTGCATTGATGTTAACTGCTGTTCAGTGTGAATCCTTTTTAATCCTGAATGGATACGCTGATTGACGACGAACGAGGATACAGCCTGGGGGACTTCTTTTGGACGATTTGATGATCACGACTGCAGTACTGACCTTGCTAGCCGGAATCGGTGTATTCCTCACAGCCTGTATCATGCTCAGTTCGAATCTGGAATCGCTGAGCAGCGGTAAGCTCAAGAAGATGTTCGCCAAGGCATCCAAGAGCAAGCTGTACGGTGTCGGGATTGGTACCGTCGGTACGGCCGCGATACAGAGTTCCGGAGCGATGACCGTCATGGTCATAGGATTCGTGAACGCCGGTATCATGACGTTGCCCCTCGCAGCGACGATCATCTACGGTGCGAACATCGGTACCACCATAACCGCCCAGCTCGCCGCCATCGGAATGTTCAGCGAGGATTCCATCTCGCTTGCACTCATCTTCTCGGCTCTCGCCGGTGTCGGTGCCTTCGTCATGTCCTTCGCCAAGAAGGAGAGGACCAAGGTCTGGGGAGGAGCCATAGCGGGATTCGGACTCCTGTTCGTCGGACTGACTATGATGGCATCGTCGATGTCGGAATTCGCTGAGCTCCCCGAGGTCGTTGAATTCCTTTCCAGCATAGACAACATCCTTCTGCTTCTTCTGATTGGTATCGTTCTCACCGCTCTTGTCCAGAGTTCTTCTGTCGTCACCACACTGGCGATCACCATGGTGGTGTCCGGATTAATCGACCTTGAACAGGGAATCTATCTGACGATGGGATCCAACATCGGTTCCTGTATAGTCGCCATAGTCGCCGGATTCTCCGGAGGACTTAACGCGAAGCGCACTGCGGTGATACATCTTCTGTTCAACGTGTTCGGAGTGCTGATATTCGTCCTCGCAGGATTGGGATTGGGTGCATTCGGAACAGGATATGCTTCCATGTTCGAAGCTGTGTTCCCCGACGCCCCGCAAACGCAATTAGCGATGTTCCACACGTTCTTCAACGTGGTCACTGTTATCATAATGCTCCCGCTGACCAACTCCCTGATCAAGCTGGTCATGAGGATCGTTCCCGAGAAGGACGAGGGAGAAGAGGGAGAGTTCACTCCCAAGTTGTACTACCTCAACTCATACATGCTCAGGACCCCGCCCATGGCGGTCCAGCAGGTCATGAATGAGGTTGTGAACATGTCGCATATCGCCATGGACAACTACCGTTCCGCATGTCATATGATCCGTACCATGGATTTCGACGGTATGGAGAGGTTCTGCAACAACGAATAGGAACTGAACTATCTCAACAAGACAATAGCCAGCTTCCTTGTGAAACTGTCCGAGAACCAGCTCTCGGAGAGGGATCAGATCTATGTGTCCACGGTGTACCATACCATCTCGGATCTCGAGCGTATCGGAGACTATTCGAAGAACATCATGGAATACGCCCAGAGGCTCAACGAGACCGGAAGCAGATTCTCGGAGGTCGCCATCCAGGAGACCATGGAGGTGCAGGCGCTCATCGAGCAGCTCTACGACAAGATCGAGATCGCCTACACCGAGACCAGCGAGCCTGCCCTCGAAGAGGCGTACGATATCGAGGAACATGTGGATATCATAACGGAGCAGATGGCCCAGAACCATGTCAAGAGGCTCAACGAGGGCACATGCACCCTGGATGTCGGTTCGGAGTTCCTGTCGATGACATCCGATTCGGAGAGGGTGGCCGATCACCTGATAAACATGGGAAAGGTCATCAGGCTGTACCCGTGATCATACGTATGTGGACTTGATGCGTCTGCCGTTCCTTACGCGACCGTAGAACATCTCTACCATCTCGCAGTCGTCAGGACACAGGTCGCCGAGCTTGTAATTGAATCTCGAGCGGGGGATGGTGAAGGTCCTGTCCGTGCGTACGGTGGACGTCCTGTCAAGCATGACCTCGTACGGATCCACCAGCTTGATGTCGGTCTCCGGATGGTGCCCGTGGGAGGTGACCATGAACACGATGAAGTCATCACCCTTCTTGTCAAGGACTATTGCGGGACGGTTCTTCGCACCCATCGATCCGTCGAAATCCACTCTGGCGTTCCATACCTCCATCGGCTTGGGTATGGAGGTGTCCGCCTTGTACTTCATCCTATCACGCGAGGAAGCTGTAGTATATCGCGCTCAGGATGAATGCGAGGAGTCCGAAGAGCATACCGATCTTTGCCTTCTTCTGTGCTGCGTGGGGGTCGGAGAACACCTTGTATGCGCAGTAGAAGAATGCGATATCCGCAAGGATGACGGAGTAGTACATGTAGTTGGCAGGGTCCTGGATGAGGGGATACCAGCTCAGCACCGGACCGGCGATGTAGAAGACCGATGCAACGATGGATGCGTTCCTGACGCCGATGGACATGGGAAGTGTCCTTCTTCCGATATCGGAATCCATGTCCTCGATATCCTTGGAGATCTCCCTTCCGACCGTGACTAGTGCTGCCATTCCGCCGACTGCGATGTTTGCAGTCCAGTCCCCGACGAGCGCTCCTGCCAGGAGGAAGACCATTCCGGACATCACGGCTATTGTTATGTTCCCGATGAGTCCGCGCTGTTTGGAGTACATCTCGTACGAGAACATCAGGATGACTGCGATGATCACGATCGCTATGCTATATGGGTCCATCGTAAGGAGGGACAGCAGAGCTGATAATACCAGCATACCTACACCGATGTTCCTTGCCTGGATTGCTGTTAGTTGTCCGGAGGGAATGGGACGGGTAGGGTGCGCGGTCCTGTCGATTTCGACGTCGACATAATCGTTCAGTGAGTTACCGCCGGCTATGAAACAGAAAACAACGAAGAATCCTATGATGAGGTTGCCCCAATAGTCGATCATCGACGTACCGGCCGCCATGAAGGCGGCAATGAGTATTGCGAACGATCCGATCAGGACGTTCCCGAGCCTGAACAGCCGGAGGTACTTGTTCATGGTCCTTCATCGCTGAGGAGATATAATTTCATTTGTCGAACGATGGTTGCATCTGTCGAACATAGGTTTATCTCTAACCTATCCATTCAGAATTTAACAGGTGTGTGGCACATGGGTTTGGAGGAGTTTTTCCAGATGACAACCAATGATTTGGTCGCCCTGGTGCTCGTTTACGCCCTGATAATCGTCGTATTGGCAGTTGCCCTGCTCGTTCAGAAAAGGTACGGCGACAGATACGACATACGCAAGATAATCCACATAGGCATCGGTAACTTCGTGTTCATCTGGTGGATGTTCGAGAACGCATGGGTGATGGAGGCGTTCTTCGCCATCCCATTCGCGATCATACTGTTCTTCGCCATGCTGAAGGACAATGTGATATCGAATTCCACTCTTGGGGACATCTCCAAGAACAAGGGCCACAAGCAGGGACTGTTCCTGTATGTGATCAGCATAGTGATTCTAGTTGCAGTATGCTTCAATGAGCACTGGACCGCAGCATCCATAGGTATCGTCGCGATGACCTGGGGGGACGGATTCGGAAGCATCATCGGGAAGAGGTTCGGGAAGCACAGCATCATCAAGGGGAAGTCGGTCGAAGGTACGCTGGCGGTGTTCCTTGCTACCACCATCGTGTCATTGATCCTTGTGTTCTTCCTCGGTGTGATGCCCCTTCCGAACAATACAGGTATTGTGCTCTCGGCATGCATCCCCATGTGGGCATGCTGCCTGATCGCAGGTGCGGTGGTATCGATAACAGAGATGGTGTCACCCGGATGGGTGGACAACCTTGTGAACAGCATGGCGGTCACCGCCGTGATGATCCTCCTGGGGCTGTGATGGAAGATGACGTGGTACGCTGTGGACGGTATGGACGGTTCCGGTAAGACCACATCATCCGATTTCATACACGAACAGCTGGCGGAGGAGGGAAGGAAGGTCCTGGAGATCACGCATCCCAATCAGGACACGTCCTTCGGAAGGACGGCCGCAAGATTCCTTCTCAAGGACGGGAAAGGAGCCGTATTGGTATCGACCATGTTCTACATCCTCGACGTGCTTCATTCGCTCCGCGTGAAGAGGAAGCATGGAAAGGAATATGACGACATCATATTCGTGAGGTACAGTCTCGCGGCGGCATATATGCCCGAGAAACTGTGCAGACCTCTCTACAAAATCATAGAGTTCTTCCTTCCGGTCCCCGACGTGAAGATCTATGTCGATGTGGAACCGAAGATAGCTCTGCAGAGGATATACGAGA
>CALAVG010000343.1 GCA_937892275.1 uncultured Methanomicrobiales archaeon
GCCGATCCTGAAGTAATTCAGCATATAGAATCCGAGAGCCAGTTTGTAGAAGTCCTGGTGGGTCTTTATGTCCGGATTCCTCGAAACGACACCTTCTATACGTATCGATTCGCCCAGAGGCATCGTGACGAGGATGCTGAGGATCTCACCGTTCGATTCCTTCACCTGCTTGTTATAGAATTGTCTGAACGGTTCGGTGAACTTCCACATCTCTTCGCGATAGTATTTGTCCTTGGCATCGAACGATACATCCTTGTCCTTGATGGATTCGATGAGTGAATGTTCGCGAGCTACTAGAGCAACATGGAATTGACGACATGCGTCCAGTACGACATCCGGTCTGGACAGATGGGTGTTCCCTACCAGAGTATCGATCGCTTTCCCGAGATTCCCGGGCACCCTGATCATCACGCGATTGTTCTCTTCGGTCATTTGTAATCCTCAAGCAACATTTACGGATGAAAGTATCATTGAATTATTAGATAAATCAATCCGTATCATCAGCTACTTTATATAGAAAAATGTAATACAGATATTACAGCATAAAGGAGGTATAAGCATGCCATACATGGATGAGTGGGAGTATAGGCTCTGGCTCCAACTCCACAGACATGAACTCACAGAGCTACTAGCAATCGAACAAACCACTTCCGAGGAGGTGGGCAGTGAAGGCGTCCAGCAGACGCGTTCAGGATGCTCGAAGATCGGAGAAAGGAGATGATATGGATGTACAGCGATGGTTCGGAGTCCCCATCAGCAGGGTCACTCTCAGAAGAGGCCGTTATGAGGTTGGTCAGCGTCTGCATGCTGGCAGCATTCATGCGCAACTATCCGATAACATACCTGAGCAGGGATGAACGCAGGGTCTTCCAGGCGTTCAAGAGCTTTGCCACCGATATCGAGAACAGGGAACTGAAAAAGGTTAGGTGCGATGCATGACGCGTTATCCGTTCACCGATTGTATCAAGGAGTTCATGCCCACCCAGCGCGGATATTATGAGGGCATAACCTACGATTCCGTACAGAGGAAACTGAAACATCTCGGCGTGATCGTGGAGAAGCTCAAGGAGGAAGGGTCTCTGGAGACTTCGAATCCGAGGAAGTTCACGGCAAGAGATATCGATGTTATCGTAGGATACCGCAACATGGAGGGATGCGATGCATCGACCATACGCGGGGATCTGAAATGCCTCGAGAGGTTGCTCCTGCACTATGACAATGATGCTGTGAAACAGTTCAAGATCAAGTACCCGTCGCATTTCCCTGTGAAGCACAATAGGCGTCACGACCCTTTGGAGCAGGATCAGGTCGACCACATCTTAGCGAGGGCCAAGGAGATATCGCCGCTCGATTGGAAGATGACCGAAGGGTATGCTCTGGTGACTTTAGCGATCTGTACCGGACTCCGTCCGAAGGAGCTCAGGCAGATGTACGTCTACAATGTCCATATCGGAGTCGATTCGGGCGAGATCTATGCCGAGCATGTCAAGGGCGAAGGCAAATACGGTTCTCCCAGATGGATCCCCATCCATCCGGATGGATTAGAGATAATCTCCGATTATCTGAAGGCAAGGAGCATGAAGCTCGAGATGCTGCATAAGAGGTCCGATGCACTGTTCCCTCCCCTGAGAGGAAAGGACGAGTTCATCGGTTACAATCAGATCGAGAAGCTGAAGCTAGCTGTGGAGGAGGATGTCGGCGAGAAGTTCGATTATCGTACCTGCCGCCGTACATTCGGACAGGTGGCTATCGATGAGGGCCATGATATACACAATGTGTCCAAGGTCCTCGGGCATTCTACCATTGTTACGACTCAACGTCATTACTGCGACAAGAGCGAACACAGCGCTTGCCGTGAGATGATGGAGAAGTGGAGGAAGGAGGATCCTGTGACGGACAGACTCATCCAAGAGGGGCATTACTGATAAAGGTAATACCCTCTTGGTATACCCTTCCATAAACAGGTTAGACTATGAGTGTTTTGTACAATTGTACGCACTAATCGGAGGATACGGAGAAACGTCCAGCAAATCGATAGATATTTTTTCGAAGTATCTGGCTAGACAAGTGGCGGGCCTGAAGGGATT
>CALAVG010000344.1 GCA_937892275.1 uncultured Methanomicrobiales archaeon
GTCCTTGAAGTCCGATGTCGCGTAACAGACATATTTCAGGACTACAAGGTCAAGGACATCATCATTCACTTCCTCCGAATCAAACCGCTTGTTGATGATCACTGTCTTCATCAAGTTCGATGAAGAGCCCGCCTGGATCCAGTCCTTGTCCGCAGACCAGAAGATCTTGACCTTTGATGTGTCCGTATCCAGCAGCTTCTTCTCTTTTAGTCTGTCCAGGGATTTCTCGAGGTTCTTGTATCTGCCCTCGTCGGTGTCGATCATCTTGTTCCTGGCGATGTACGTGTCTTGGTTGTCGGCCAGTATCTCGTCGGAGGTCAGCCATTCGACAACCTCGTCGGAGTAGTTGGTGTCGTTCCCTTTGATCTTCCCGAAGATGCATTCAGCTATGCCTCTCAGCACATTCTCCGGTGCATCCGCCAGATAGTCGGTCACATGCATCTCGATGGATCTCATGGTCCTGATCCACTTCACCTTAACGTCGGTGAACGCTGCGTACGTCGCAGTCACGTTGTCGAATCCGAAACGGTTTCCGACCTCCTGGAAGGTCATGTTCAGTTTTTCTTCTACAGTATCCATTCAGAACGCACATTGAGGACCATTGGCTCCCAAACCTTCGGATTTTCTAGGATACACTTACTTGGCCTTCTTCGGCAGGGTGCACACGTAATCCCGGCGCTCCATGATCCTCCCGGTGGAGATGTCCGCTATACCGAATGCGGAGAATATCTGGCGGTTCGTCTTGGTTATGTGGGTGAGCTTCCAATGGCCGGTATTCCCCACGGCCATTATGCTGTTTAGGGAACGGATGACCTCCCTTACGGTCATCCTATGAACCTTGTCGTCCTTCCTCTTCGATTTGGGAAGCGAGTCTCTGTACATGCGCAGGCCCTTGCGTATGTAGATGATCATCATCAGTGCGACAAACCTCACGAAGAATCTTCCCCTGGCCCTGTCCGGGTCGGGTGTGCGGATCCTCTTGCCGTCCAAGTCGTTCTTGTATGCGTCGTATGCCTCTTCCACCATGTTCCTCAGTTCGTACGCTGAGACGGCCGTGTCCCACGATGTCCCTTCCGGGGTTATGAGGATGTATATCCCTGCCCTGTTGTTGCTGAACGATACCGAATTCCAATTGATCTCGGCGACCGTGCCTCCGTCCCCGTCCGCGATCAGGGTGAATGTCCCGGACAGGTCCTTCCTCTTCTGCAGCTCCCTGCAGGCTCCAGCGTATTTCAGACCCTCCAGCTTCGTTTTCATCGCATGGATGTCCGCCATGAACGAATTGGTTATCTGTACCTCCGAATCGGGATTGTATATCACATGAGCGGAACATCTGACCGCGGATTCCCATCCGCGGTCCTTCTCCGTCGCGTACATGAACTCGGTACAATCCTCCCTATCGTTCTTCGGTACGATGCCAATGCCGACAGTGACATGGCCATACCTGTTCCCGTCCAGCATGTCCTGGTTGCGCGGATCCTTCACCAGCGGATAGCTGTCCGTCAGCACCGATTTGAGGGCCTTCGAATCCATGTTGGAGGGCGTCACGAACCCTATGCCGTTCTCGAGGAGATATCTGACGTTCGCCGCGGATTCGAATCCGCGGTCGAACAGGGCGTCACCTTCCAAATTCCTCTCTTTCAGGGAATCCACCACGGTCCTGAGGGTGGTGATATCGGCCACGGAACCGGGAAGCATCTGGAAACCCATCGGTATGCCTTCCGAATCCGTGACCAGCAGCCAGTTGACCTGTTTCAGCTTCTCATGATCACGGTTGTACCCCCATTCCGCCCAGCCCCCGAGATTGCCGTATGTCGATTCCGACGTGATATCGATGGCGAACGTATCTCCCTTCTGCCTCGCATAGCGTTCATCGAAGAACGTCTCCATAGACACCATGGACATCCCGATGTCCTTGGTCATATCCGAAAGGACGGGGGGCGACAGCTCCCCGCGTATCTGCAGGAACCCCGAGATTACCGATTCCTCCATGGTGAGGTGTATCTCATCCATCACCGACGGTTCCAGTACCTGGGCCATGGCCGTCGCCAGTATCTTCCTGCTAAGGTCGGGGAAGGAACTGTTCAGATCCTCCTCTATGTGCAGTGAACGCTGAACCGCATCCAGGAACAGTACGGAACCGTAGCGTAGGGCATACATCTCCCCGCCGTCATCGGCGGCTCCGCCGTTCTCCTGCGGAGCCGACCTGACCTTCTTCGGGATGATCTCACCCGTCTCCGGATCGACGACACCGAGATACTCGTTCGTGGAGACGGGATTCTTTTTGCCCGGAACTCTGTGCGAGGTGCTCCTGTAGGCATAGGTTTTCCCGTCCTTCTGTTGATAGTAAATTGCCATGTATCCTATATATCTTGCTACATATATAACGATATCCCCTTATTGCTGGCTCATGGATTTTCATAGGAGAAAATCAGAAATTCAGGATGTAGTCAGAAATTCCGAAGGTTTGGGATAAAATGTCAGCATGGAGGGCTGAACCTCTCAAAAAGTCGATGTTGATACGCGGTTGCCGCCAGATTGGAAAGACATACATCATACGTGATTTCATATCGTCCAATTACGAATGGAGCATCGAGTTCAACCTTGAAGAGCGCAAGGACATTGCAGAACTCTTCAAGAATAAGGATCTCTCAGCCTCGACAATAATCGACCACATGATATTCGATGCACCCAATAACAATGCTGTCGTTCCTGGCAGTTCGGCGATATTCCTGGATGAGATACAGTCATGCACGGAGGCCTACGCGTCCCTGAAGGCTCTTGCAGATGACGGCAGATTCGATGTGTTCGCATCTGGTTCACTTCTCGGGGTCATGCTAGATGATCTTCAGGACCAGTCCCCACTAGGGTATGTGAACGTTATCGACATGTATCCAATGGATTTCGAGGAATTCCTCTGGGCCATGGGCATCGGTCCCGAATACACAGGATATCTTAGAAAATGTATCCTTGAACGTGAGAGAATTGACGAGTTCATACTTACGAAGGTATCCGATCTGTTCAGGAGATATCTTGTAGTCGGAGGGATGCCTGCAGCAGTGTCAGATTATGCCTCCAGGCAGGATTACTCCAGTGTACGTCATATCCTCAATGATATATCGGAGCTCATCGGACAGGACGCACAAAGATATTCCAAAGGCGCACAAAGGATGTATATAGATGCGTGTTTGAAATCCATCCCGGAACAGCTTTCAAAGCCCAATAAGAAATTCCAGTATATCCATATAGAGAAGAGGAAGGGTGCTGGAAAAAAGGTCTACGGTCCTGCGCTGATGTGGCTCAGGAATGCTGGCCTGATCTACCAATGTAACAACGTTACAGAACCTTTATCCCCGTTGAGGGAAAGGACGATTCCTGATGTGTTTAAAGTCTATCTGGCAGATACAGGCATACTGATGGCGTTGACCGAAGATAATATAGAAGGGACCATCGTCAACAGGGATCCGCTCGCGAACAACGGGATGGTTATGGAGAATGTCATAGCGTGTGCCCTGCGGTCCAAAGGATATGTTCTCAGATACTACGAGAAGTCCAACAGTACCTTGGGGATAGATTTCATAGTGAACATTCATGGCAATATCACAGCCATGGAAGTGAAATCCGGTAAGAATAAGAAGTCCAAATCGTTGAGAACGATATATACAACAACCCGTACCGTGAGCAGAGCGATCAAGCTTTCCGAAGGTAATGTATTCACGGATGAGAACGGTGTGGAGCACTACCCGCTATTCGGGATATGCTTCTTCCCCGATTCGTCAGAGAGCAACCTGAATCCTGTTGATTACATGGATTCCCTCAAAGAAAGATTCAGGATGCTGGAAGGAAATGACATGCCCAACAGGGAATGAATCAGACTTTTCACCACGTTTGCCTGGTCGACTGTCCTGTCTGCCGATCCTATAGAACAGATTCAATGGTTAGCGATCCATGCTTGGAGACAAATGGTCCGTAGGTCTCACAATTGCAATGGTAATGTCATCGATGCTATTCTCTCTATAGACGTACGAAGTACGTTGGAATCTGGATAACAGTAGGTGTCATCTTTCACATGGAAGTATGGTTCAACCGTCATGACCCGTATTCGGAGATCATCTGACATATGGCATCATTGAAGGGCATTTCGCTTTGGGACATCTAGAGCGAGAAGTTTAGTTTCCTTTGGGATGTGAAAACCCTCTGCTTCGATAGAGCCAGCGTTGCTATTGATTAACAACTTCTCAAACTACCGTACTATACCCATCCGACCTTTGAGCCCGCATTCTTCTATTCAGAATCGAAGACTCACCATTTCTAGGGTCTATTAGCATATTATCGCCCGATCCTCGGTCACAATTCCCGAATCATTACCTAGATGGGCATGCCATAACTTTGAAAAATGACTCAAGCAAAAGGTTAATATATAGTACTGCAATATAGTATAAAGTACCATATTTGGAGGGAATTTATGGGAGTACCGAAGGAGATCAGAGAAGTGCCCCGGCCTGCCAACACCGTTGTCGTTGACAACGGTAAGGAAGGGCCGAGAAGATACGCTGTAAGAGAAAGGCTAGGCGTCAAGTACGTTCCCGGAGGGAACCCGCAACCGTTGAACGGCAGTGTCATCGGATACATCTGCGACGGCAAGTATGTGGCCAAAGAGGATGATGCTCAGGCCGGCCCGGATATGCTGTCATATGGTTCATCCGCCCTGGTATGGCAAGAATCCCGGGATATCATGGACGATCTTCTGGATGTCTACCCGATCGAGTATGCCTACGAGATAATGGCGATAGCCTCGTTGAAGGTCATAAGGCCAAGAATAGCGAGCAATCGCTATTCCACGCATTACAACCGCACCTTCATCAGCAGATACTACCCGGGCCTGCCGATGTCCAAGAACAAGATCACCTCTTTCTATCAGCATCTCGGAGAGAAGGGCAACCTGAGGAAGAAGTTCTACAGACGCCGCGTGGAGAAGGTCGCCAGCGACCATCACGTAGCGATCGACGGCATGCTGAAGCAGGACAACAGCATCGTCAACGACCTTTCCAACTTCTCGTACAAATCCAGAGTGAAGGGTACGAAGGACGTTTCGGTGGTATACGCATTCGATATCGAATCGGAGGAGATAGTTTGTGCGGAAGTGTTTCCGGGTAACTGCACGGATGCGTCCGCATATGCGGACTTCATCCGTGACAACGGTATCACGAAGGGGATCATAGTGGCTGACAAGGGATTCCCACCCAGCAAGATCAAGGAACAGCTGGATGAGCGTCCGGAACTCCATTTCCTGACTCCGATAAAGCGCAACGACGTGAGGATATCCAACAACGGGATGCTCGATTTCGAAGGGCTTCTGAAGGATACCGACTCCAATGTCATGTTCAAGAAGAAAAGGATACAGGGCGGGAGATACCTGTATGCCTACAGGGACGCCTTGAAGGCGTCCCTCGAGGAGAAGAGCTATCTCGATAAGAAGAGCACCAGAAGGGACTTCGATATGGAGAAGTATTCAAAGAAGGACAGAAACTTCGGTGTCATCGTGTTCGAATCCGATCTTGACATGGATCCGGAGACTGCATACAAATGCTACGACGACAGATGGATGCTGGAGCTCGTATTCAACTATTACAAGAACGACGAGGGGCTGGACTTCACCAATGTACAGAATGATTTCTTCGTATACGGTGCCGAATTCGTGAACAGCATAGCTACGATGATCACCTACAGGCTGACCAAGAGATTCAGGGACACCGGGTTATTGAGGACCATGTCCTACGGAGATATTATGGAGGATCTCACCTCGGCTTGGAGATATGTTGATGCACCGGCATTGCCGTCCCGCGGGGACGGCCGTTGGGTGCATACGCTGCTAAGTGCACACGAGTGCATGGAGGCCCTTGGGATATCTCAGGCTCCTCCAAAAGCGGAACCGAAGAAGAGAGGAAGGCCGAAGAAGATCGTGACCGAAGAAAAGCCCAAAAGACCGAGAGGGAGACCAAGGAAGAATCCTGTCTCGGAATGAGGGTATAGTACGGTAGTTTGGGAAGTCGTTAATCGATCATTCCGATGTTCTGACCGGATTTCAAGAGTACTTGAACCGTCGGACACGATTAATAGGAGAATCCCGTAACCAGATTCATGGCCGACCTACATGACCGCTGGGTTGCGGAGAGGAGGAACGAGCACTACTACAAGCTCGCGAAGAAACTGAACTACCGTTCCAGGGCATCCTTCAAGCTCATTCAGATCGATGAGAGGTTCGGCATTTTCAAAGAGGGGGATTCCGTAGTGGACCTCGGAGCCTGTCCCGGAGGATGGTGTCAGGTCGCCCAGGAGAGGACTTGGCCCAACGGACATGTCATCGGCGTCGATCTGAGATACATCAAGCCGATGGACGGGGTCGAGTTCATCATAGGTGACATCACAGAGGATTCCACCATGAGGGAGCTCCTCAACAGGTTCCACGGGAAGGCCGATGTCATACTGTCGGATATGGCCCCGAACATCGCCGGCCACTATTCCACCGACCATGCTAGATCCATCAACCTCTGCATGTTCGCAGTGAACGTCTGCGACCGTATCCTGAAGAAAGAAGGCAAACTGGTCATGAAGGTCTTCATGGGCGATATGTTCGACTCCCTGAAGGACGAGCTGGAGAAGCGCTTCCAATCCGTCAAGGTCCATTCTCCGGATGCATCAAGGCCAACATCATCCGAGGTCTA
This sequence comes from uncultured Methanomicrobiales archaeon, assembly GCA_937892275.1. Lineage (GTDB taxonomy): Archaea > Thermoplasmatota > Thermoplasmata > Methanomassiliicoccales > Methanomethylophilaceae > Methanoprimaticola. The sequence goes on from CALAVG010000344.1 coordinate 6,726, forward strand.
TGTCATCTGCCAGGGATTCTACGGAAAGACCGTGAAACTAAAGGATGTCTCCGAGAAGGAGAAGAAGCCCGAATTCACCGTCAAGGGCGGATTCATATGAGGCCTACGAAGATCGTCTGTGTGGGATGGAACTATAGGTCTCACATCAAGGAGCTGAAGTCGAAGCTTCCCGAAGAGCCCACTATATTCTTCAAACCCGTGAGCTGTCTGATCGGGGACGGGGACGAGATAGTCATCCCGAAAGGGGTCACGAATGTGCAGCACGAGGTGGAGCTGGCACTTATTTACGGGAAGGACTGCAAGCACGTGTCCGAAGCGGATGCTATGGATTACATCTCTCATGTAGCGGTGTTCAACGACGTGTCCGCAAGGGACCTGCAGTGGAAGGCTCGCGACGAGGGGAACACATGGGACCTCTCGAAGGGCATGGATACCTTCGGCCCGATGTCGGAACCGGTCCCTAAGGAAAAGGCAGGCGACCTTCAGAACCTCGAATTGGAGCTTACGGTCAACGGAGAGGTGAGACAGAAGGGCAACACCGCCAACATGATCTTCACCCTTCCCTGGCTGGTATCCTACGTGTCGAGATTCATCACCATGTCCGAAGGGGACATCCTCATCACCGGTACGCCTGAGGGAGTGTCGGAGATCAGGCCCGGGGATACCGTCGTGGCAAGGATACAGAACATCGGTACATTGACCAACAAGGTCAGATCCGAGTGATTCTACAGAAATGTGGATGGAAGAGGTTTGATTCCCTTTCGGGGATTTGAGTTTCATTCCTCTGTCTCAGTTCCCTCAGGCCAGTCGTCGAAGACGTCCTTGGAAGTAAGGATCATCCATCCGACGAGGAATCCGATGATGATTCCGAAGATGGACCAGACGCACAGGATCGCAGCTGCGAAACATGCGATGACTGCGATGATCCACTTCTTCCTGAGATAAACGCATACCAGACTGACACCTGCACAGATACCGCTCAGCAATGCCATTGTGGCTGCTCCTGTGATGTAGTTCTGAATGTCGTTCACGGTCATCGAGATGTGGTGCTCGTCGAGCCACTTCTGGAAACTTGCGTTCTCCCAGATTGCATTCGCCGAGGATGATGCATCAACGAGAGCGATAATCGCCGCAATGATCACGGGGATCGCATAGATCGCAAGTAAGAAGATAAGCCAGTTCCTTCTGGACTGGATCAGGATTCCCCTAATCTCCTTCTCGTTCTCCTTGAACTGCTCATCGGCGGCAGAACCGCTGACGACCATTCCGCACTGAGGACAGAACTGCATTCCGGGATCGACGGGTTTACCGCACCCGGTACAGAACTTAGATTCGTCCATGGGGGTGAATTTTACATTGACATATATAAAGACTTGTTAATGAAACGTCGCTTTCTTACTGTTTTTGTCAGTTTCAATCCCAGAATCTCTTGTTTTTGGCGAACAGGATCTCCGCGTTCATGATGTCCCTGAGGAACTCGTCCTCGTCGCTATGGAGCGTACGCAGTATCCTTCCGGCCGTCTCCGGACCGATACCCCTTCCTGCCAGGACTATGACCGCACGTTTCCCTTGTTCGAATACCAGGTTGGCGTTCTTCCCCATCTTCTGCAGTTCCAGTTTCTCCTGCTTTGATAATGCGGGTTCCTTGAGCAGTTTGACGGTGTCCCTCTCATAATTCTTCAGGACTGCTATCATAACGCCTCCGCACTGGGGACATTTGAACTTCTTCGGGGCATCGCCCACTCTGAATCTCGACTGCGAACCGCAGTGCATACATGAAGCGAACAGGACCTCGTCCTCGAGCCTCTTCTTCAGCGCCATGAGGATTGAGTGGTCCGCACGTACGGGCTGCATGAGCTCCTTGGATCTGGTGATGCCTTCGAGACCGATCTTGGATATCCTGTCGGTGGTCAGCTCTATCTCGCCGTTGGCGATCATGGAAACTACCTTCTCGGTGTTGGGGATGTCCAGGTCCTCCCAGAGGACCTTGTTTATCGCCTCTTTGTACGCAGGGGTGTCCCTATGCATCTCGAAGAGCCTTGAGAAATTCATGAAGCGGTGGTCCGCCTCCTTCTCTATGATTCCGAACTTCTTCGCTACGAAGACGAACCTCCATCTCAGGAACGAGGAGTTCAGGATGGTCATCCTTGAGAGAGCCTCTATGGTACCCGGTTTGACCGAACGGATTGTGTTCATCATGGTGTCCCTGTCCACATGCCTCGGGAGTTCGAGGATGATCCTGTATGGGTCAGTGGTCACACCGATCGATTCTCCTAAACGGGCTGTGAGCAGAGCGGAGTAGATCTTACCGAGCGTTTCGTTCACCTTGCTTCCGAAGCAGCAGTTGATGATCGCCATCCTGTCGGCAATCTCCACGGTGACCGTTTTATCGGTGGGCATCTTGGATTTCTCGTCCTGACCTGCGAAATATTCCTTCAGGACCCTGACGCATCCTTCGTCCCCGGGATAGTCGGAGAAGTTCCTGAGCCTTCTCATCTTCCCGACCTCCATGGCGATCTCGAACGGTACGGGGATGTCCGATCCAACCCAGTTGGGGACGGATCCTACTTCTTTAGCTTCCTCGACGAGGATCTCGTCCTCCCTCATCTCGACTATGCGCCAGGTCCTTCCTTTCGCGATGAACATGGCGTATTCCTCGGCGAAGGATGCTACGAAACTCTCGTCAAGTGTACCGATTATCGCCCTTGTCCCGATGTCGCGTATGAGGTATGTCCTCTCGTCGGGGATCATCGAGATGTTGTCGTAGAAGTAGTTCATACCCTTCTTGGAACGTTTGAACGTGGTATCGTCATCGAACACCATCTTGATGCCTTTCAACTGTTCGAGGACATCCAGCATCTCGCCGTATTTCAGGTTCCTGAACGGATATGCGTTGTGGATTACCTTGTAGGCGAGCTCCTTGTCCATCGGACCCATCATGGTCATTGCAATCAACTGGTTCGCAACGACGGATAACGGCGATTCCCTTCCCTCGAAGTACTCCAGCTCCTTGGAGTCGCTCCTGCGGGCCACGACCATAGCCTCGGCGACCTCATCCGGTGCGGTAGCGATGATCTTCGCCCTGATCGTCTCTCCGATCCTGTGACCGGCACGGCCGGCACGCTGGATCATGCGGGATACCTGCCTTGGGGAGTTGTATTGGATGACCATCTCGGTGGTACCGACATCGATACCGAGTTCCAGGGATGATGTACAGATCAGGCATCTTACATCCCCTTTCTTGAAGCGGTCCTCCATCTCCATCCTGTTCTCCTTGGACAGGGAGCCGTGGTGGACCTCGATCGAGATGTCCTTGTCCCACAGGTGGTAGCGGGCAGCTAACCATTCCGCGGTCTCCCTCGTGTTGACGAAGAAGAGTGTAGAATTACCGTCATCCACTATCTGTCTAGCTCTTTTCATGACACCGAGTATATCGGGGTCACTCTGGAGTCTGTCCAAAAGTTCCGGGTCCTCGCACGGGGACGGGCTCTCGACCATGATGTCGAAGTCCCTGTGGGTGTCATGCTTCCTGACTACGGCCTCCCTGTTGTTTCCTGCGAGGAATCTGGCGACATGATCGATGTTCCCGACGGTAGCTGACAGTCCGATCCTCTGATAGTTGCCTGCGAGGAGGACCAGCCTCTCGAGGGCGATGCTCATCTGGGCTCCCCTCTCCGTATTGGACAGTTCGTGGATTTCGTCGATGATGACCCATTCCACGTTCTTCATGTGCTGTACCAGTTTCTTGCCGGTGAACATGACCTGCAGTGTTTCCGGCGTGGTGATGAGGATGTCCGGAGGGTGCTGCGATTGGTAGTTCCTCTCGGCCTGGGATGTGTCCCCGTGCCTTACCCCGACCTTTATGTCAAGGGCGTTTCCGTAGTCCTCCATCCTCTTCAGCATGTCCCTGTTCAGCGCCCTTAACGGTGTGATGTAGATGCATCTGATCCCGGGTTTGCCCTTGGAGCGCATTATCATCTCGAGGACAGGAAGTATCGCCGCCTCGGTCTTCCCTATACCGGTGGGCGCAACTAGCAGAAGATTCTCTCCTCTGATGATCCTGGGTATGGAATCCGCCTGAGGAGGAGTGGGTTCCCTGATGCCTTTCGTCTCTAGGACGCGTATGATGTCAGGGCAGAGTTCGGGGAACGACATGAAAAGAAGGGAATTGGGGGGGGGGGGGGGGTGCCCAGACCCTCACCCAGAACACCATCTC
>CALAVG010000345.1 GCA_937892275.1 uncultured Methanomicrobiales archaeon
CGTGACCGGTTCAGACGTTTCTGAGATGTCCGAGAGGCAACTGCTCCTTGTTTTTACAACAAGAAATATTTGTACAAATGCTCATTTCGTAAATTATCTATATGCTCCAACATAAGTTTCCCGAAGAATAGACTATACTATTCTGTCGGGTCGGCGTGATTTTGTAAAGTTCGGTACATCGATCAGCGTTCTTCGATGTAAATTGGTCTTTTCTCACGGTTTTCCGCGGTCTTCCGTGACGGAACGTCACCGTTCCGACTGTTGTTTTTGATGTATTTTCTGCTTAGTATAGGCTATTATAACTAAATTTATATATAAGGTAGCCTATACATTATAATTGATAGCATGGGTATTCCGGAGGAGATCAGAGCGGTCCCGAGACCCAAGAACACCGTCGTCGTGAAGAGCGGCAGCGGGTACAGGGTGCGTCGGAGGACCGGATGCAGGAACATCGACGGGCGCAGGGTGCCCATCGACGGCGGATACATAGGCAGCATCATAGGTGGGAAGTACGTTCCCGACGGTATGGACAACGCCGGTTCGGGCGGACGCGTGGACATCAAGTACTATGGGAAGGTCCGTTTATGCGATCTTCTGAACAAGGACATCCTGAATAATCTGGCTCATTATTATAACGAAGAGGAGTCCCGGCTCATCTACTGCATGGCCGCTCTGAGGGCATGCTATCCCGGGACACGCGATTACCAGCTCGCCGACCGTTACGGCGAATCCTTCCTTTCCGTAATGTATCCCGGTCTGAACATGGGCAGGAACAACGTATCCCTGAAACAGAAGAACTTCGGGAAGGGATATTCGAGAATCAGGCAGTACATGAGAGACAGGGTGGCCAAGATCGCCGAGAACGACACCCTGCTCATAGACGGATGTCTGAAACAGAACCACAGCCGTGTGGACACCCTCTCGCAGGTATCCAGGAAGACGGTCAACAGGAAGCATAAGGACAGCTTGATGATCTATGCTTACGGCACTGATTCGAGGGAGCCCGTATGCTCCAAGATGTATCCGGGGAATATCATAGATTCCAGGGCGATCAGGGATTTCATAGAGAGCAACAGGATCTCGAAGGGGATCATAGTGGCCGACAAGGGTTTCACCCCATCGGCCGTTCTGGAGGCGATCGAGGGTACGGAAGGTCTCCACTATCTGCTCCCGCTGAAGAGGGATTCGGCACTCATCGATACATACGGGATGTATGATTTCGACAGGTCGTTCTTCGACGAGTCGACGATCGAATGCAAAGCCATCCGTACGAACGAGGGTTTCTGGCTCTATTCGTTCAGAGACACGGGGATCGCAAAGGACGAGGAGGAGGCATATCTCGCCGAACACACGGATGCCGACGGCATCCGTGCATTGGAATCCCTGAGAAGGACGTTCGGGACGATAGTTTTCCAATCGGATCTCGAGGCCCCGCCTTCGAAGATGAGGTCGATGTACGAGGGAAGGTGGCTCATCGAGCTCCTCTTCAAGTTCTACCAGACCGAACTGGACCTGGACGACACCAGGGTCCATTCCGACTACTCCGATATCGGATCCGACTTCATAGATTTCCTGGCTGCGCTCATGGGCTCACGGATGCTGAACCTGTTTCAGGACACCAAGGAGACAATGGGGTGGACCTTCAAGAGTTGTATGGACTTCGCGGACAGAGCGAAGAAGGTGAGGATCGACGATTCGGAGGAATGGGAGTTCTCCAGACTGCCGCTCAAAGATGCGGAGATACTGAGGAAGCTGGGGATTCTCGATAACGTGGTGGTCCCCGTGGAGATCAAGAAGAAGGGGAGACCCGCGGGAAAGAAGGATTCCCGTCCGAGGAAGACCAGGTCGGACAAGGGTAAGAAGCGTACTCCCCCGTCGGACTGAGTATAGTCTATTCTTCGGGAAACTTATGATTAAAACAAGAGGATATTAGTAAAAAATTCTACAAACAATATTCAGAATTACTTAATGGTGGCAGTAAAATTTCAAAGGAAGACTGCCTAATCAACAGCATATGCGATGTAAATGATGGAGATAGGGAAGAAATTGCTCATCGCACCATCAATCGTTTAATATTCATTAAAATGCTACAATCTAGAGACATCATTAAATTTGATGCCATAAACTATGTTGCTAATACAGAACCAGAATTACGTAACTTTAAGTTAAACCAGCTTTTTTTCAAGGTACTGAATCGCCCTGTTAAAGACAGGGACTCGTCAATAGATCCACTATTCATAGACATCCCGTATCTCAATGGCGGTTTGTTTACAAAATC
>CALAVG010000346.1 GCA_937892275.1 uncultured Methanomicrobiales archaeon
CCTCTCGGAGATCTTCAGGGACGCCGGAGAGGAATTCGGCGTCGAAGTGGTGAGCGCTGAATTCCAGCCCTTCAAGGACCTCAAGGTCCGCTGGAGGAGATGCGCGAAGACGATCGACTTCTCGGTCACGGACTACCTCAGGGAAGCCCCGGAAGGCATCTTGGAAGAGCTTGCTCACGCCCTCATCAGCAAGATCTACTGCGACCCGGACATCGACTACTCGGATGCATTCGTCGACTGGGTGACCAGCGACGAGTTCATCAGGCTCAACCGCGACACGTACCTCCAGAGGAGCAGCGTCCTCTCCGAGGACTTCCAGAGCAGGTTCCACAATCTCCAAGAGACCTACGAGGACCTTGTGTCCAATGGAGCCATCGAAGAGATCCCGAACCTGTCTCTTAGATGGTCGGACAACAGAGCGATGGAGCCGCTGGGAGCATCCAGCGTCCTGATGAGGTCCGTCATCGTCCCGACGTATCTGGACAACGAAAAGGTCCCCCAGGACCTGTTCGAGTTCAACCTCTTCCGCCTCCTGACCAATGTCGAGACGGACTTCAGGATAGAACCGGCTGAGAGGAAGGAGATCTCCGAGAGGAGGATCAGGGCATACCCTGACTCGATGAGGCTGATGGAGGCCATCGAAGACCACAGGAACCTCGCGATGTGCGGGGTGATCTGAAACCGTTCAAGCGGGCTCAGCCCGCATTTTCTCAATAAAAAGGTGATACAAATGTTGCAAATCAGCGAAAACAGGATCGACATCCTCTGCGACAGCATCGAGGATTACCAAACCGATTACACCAAGCCCAGAGTCGGCTACCTTCTCGATTCCTTCGAAGAGGAGGCGGAGGCATGAACGACTGGCAGATCGCGGCCCTGAACTCGGAGCATCTGAGAGTCGACCAGGACCAGAGCACCGGATACAGACTGGTCATAAGGAAGACCGACAAGAAAGGTTCCATGAGGATCGAGAACGTCGTGGCGACCGTGAAGGCGTCGAAGAGGAAACCTGTCATCATGTGCCCCGACGATGCCTTCAGAGGGATGTTCGCCGAAAAGAAGGAAGTACTCGAGATCCTGACGGCAAGGGAGGACTACCAGGAATTCCGCATGTGGATGGCGGAGGCCAAGATGAACGGGGTGATCGTGTGACGTGAGGCAATACGGAGGTTTGCGAAAAGTTGATTAACGAAGTAGCCAGGGGATTCGTTCCCCCTCGACCCTACTCGGGCATGCGTTTGGAGTAATCCGAAAGTGTGAAGCCCCGGGGACAAAGCGGGTATATCTGGGCCTTAACAGATAGACTGCCAGGGTGAGTCTGGCATGGTGAACAGATGTGAAGCATCGTAAGACCCGTAATCGTTCAACGTGCGAAAATAAGGATGACCCGAAAGGGAGAACGCACCAACCAAAAAGGTACGGGGCAAAGGGCACACCTATAATCACTAGGGGTGTCGAACGAACAAGCCCTCGGGCCAAAGATGCCACCTAAACCAGACATAATCAACCTCCGTATTGAACACGGAAACCCCGATGTTCTCCTATCTTGGATAGGTACCAAACCCGTGAGGGCAAGGAACGGAACAGCGGGTGAAGGAGGTCGCAAGAAGCGGATGCCTTCCTGTAATGGGAGGGATAGCCCATATGGGTAATCTGAAAGGATGCTGACGTGCGACTGGTCAACAATCGATGGAGAACTAAGTATGACGACAAATGCAGATACCTCAACGACACCGAAAGGTGAGAGGCCAGCGGACGTTAGGACGCTCGCCAGCGAATGGAATTCCATAGACTGGGAAAGGGCAGAGTCTACCGTAAGTCGTATGCAGAGGAGGATATCGAAGGCTTACAGAGACGGAAGAACGTCTTTGGCGAAACGTCTTTCATATCTCTTGACACACTCGTTCTATGCCAAAGCATTGGCAGTCAGAAGAGTGTCACAACTGAACAAGGGAAAACATACACCAGGAGTAGATGGCGAACTATGGCTATCTTCCGCATCTAAAATGAGAGCAGTATACACCTTGAACAAAGGAAAATACCGTTCGAAACCCCTAAGGCGTATATACATTCCTAAAAAGAATGGTAAGATGCGCCCACTCTCCATACCAACTATGTACGATCGGGCAATGCAAGCGCTATATGCGCTTGAATTGGACCCGAAGCAAGAAGCAACCGCAGATCCTAATTCCTACGGATTCAGGATAGGCAGGTCATGCCAAGATGCCAAGGAGCAGATACGTCTGATGATGGCAACATCAAAGAGACCCCAATGGGTCCTTGAAGGAGACATCAAAGGATGTTTCGACAACTTCTCACACGAATGGTTGATGAATAACATCCCGATGAATAAACACATCCTGAATGAATTCATCAAAGCAGGGTATGTGTATCACGAAACTCTGTTCCCGAATGAAAAAGGGAGTCCCCAAGGAGGAGTTATAAGTCCAATACTGGCAAATATGGCACTAAATGATATGGAAGAAATTGCCAAGAAATCAGTATCATTCTGCAGTCTAGTCAGATTTGCAGATGACTTTGTAGCAATAGTCAAGACATCAGAAGATGCCGAAACTGTGAAACAAAACCTGATACCTTTCCTGGCAGAAAGGGGATTGGAGCTTTCGAAGGAAAAGACGCTGATTACTCATATCGACCAAGGATTCGACTTTTTGGGATGGAACTTCAAAAAGTACAAGAACAAAAGGAAGAAGATAATGCTAATCAAACCATCGAAGAAATCACTGGAAGCAGTGAAATCAACGATTAGAGAAGTAACCTTGGGACATGGGTTGGCTAAAACCCAGAATGAAATAATCATTGAATTGAACTCGAAAGTAAGAGGATGGTGTAATTACCACCGCTCTGCGGTGGCATCCGAGATATTCTCCTACGTCGACGCATATATGTTTGATACCCTCATGGAATGGGGCAAGCACAGGCACGCCAACAAGGGGAAAAAATGGATAGCAGAAAGATACTGGCATCCAGATACGAACTCAAGAAAAGGAAGGAAAATCTGGAAGTTTTGTACAGAAGAAAATGCCCTATTCAGACCAAGAGAGATGAAGATTAAGCGCCATATCAAGACGAAAAATTCCTTCAATCCATACATAGACACTGAATACCTGAGTAAGCTCAGGGAATCCAGAAAATACGAACGTGGATACAGGAATAAAGAATTCGCCGAATGAGCCGCCTTGAGAAACAAGGTTATTGTTGGCTTGAGCCGTATGATGCGAAAGTATCACGTACGGTTCTTAGAAGAGGGCAACCCCGTAAGGGGTTGTCCTTATTCGACTGATGGGCAACCGCGCAGTCATCACCACCGAGGAGAGCTTCGCGAAGAACTCCGGACTGGGAATCTATCTCCACTGGAACGGAGGAAGGGACTCCGTCCAGGGATTCCTGGAGTACTGCAGGCTGAGAGCCTTCAGGAGACCGGAGAACGACGATTACGGATGGGCCAGACTTGCCCAGGTGATCGGGAACTTCATGGGAGCCGACGGATGCTCCGTGGGGATAGACGACGTCAAGTGCCTTGATATGGACAACGGAGACAACGGCGTGTACCTGATGAAGGACTGGAAGATCGTGGGAAGGAGGTTCTACGACTCCACATGGGAGCAGGACGAGTACGGACTGTGCGAGTTCCTGCACTATTTGGACAAGGCCCAGCCTGAGGACCAGCAGCTTGGCGGGGATATGATCGACTGCCTGATACACCACGGAAAGACGATCTCCGATGTCTATTGGAACTACTCGTACGAGATCAACAACAGGAAGGAGGAAGGGTTAGGATGCACCGGATTCAAGATCGGATCCTACTATTCTCTTAACGAGAAGCAGCCTGACCAGATCATCAGAGTGGTTGACAAACCATACATGGAGCTTATCGTGGAGAAGGATGGGAAGGAGATGACGCTTCCCAGATTCCAGTGGAAGGACGGAAGAGAATCGATACTGATCCCTGACGAGATGAGAGGACACATCTCCATCGATTCCACCAAGGAGGTGATCGCATGAGCCTGTTCGAGACGGGACCCGTAGTGATGACCACGGGTGTTAGAGAGATAGTCAACAAAGGGCCCAGGGAGGCCGGCATCGTGAGGGAATGCCTTGAACGCCACTGTAGAGGCGATCGGGGAGACCTGTGCGACGACGACAAGCAACTGAACCAGGATTCGCTGGAGGAAGAAAAGAAGACGGGACAATCGTACGACAGTCTCTTCAGCAGTTACGAGACCGAAATCGGGAACATCTATGTGATCACGGAATGCGATAGGCCCGTGACTACCATCCTTGTCAATGCACTTTCAGTTCTTCCAGTAAGGACTTGGCGGGATCGTATTCCAGTTCTGCGGACCGATTGAGGAGCTCCAGACCTTTGGATGTGTCCTTGGGGATGCCTTCGCCGTGGATCAGCATCATGCCGATGTAGTACAGGCT
>CALAVG010000347.1 GCA_937892275.1 uncultured Methanomicrobiales archaeon
TCTGGTGGTCGAGATCGAATCGTACAGGGGATGCCACCGCTACAGATCCGGAGGATGCTCTTACTGCATCGAACCGATGAAAGGAAAACCGCTGATGAGGTCTCCCGATGATATCCTCGCCGAAGCAAGGAAACTCAGAGACCTCGGAATCAGGAACATCAGGATCGGCGGACAGACTTGCATCGTATCATACGGTTCGGAGGACGAATCCGAAATCCCCAGACCGAATCCTGATGCATTAAGAAGATTGTTCGAGGGGTTGAATGCTATGGGGTTCGACATGATCCATGTTGACAACGCGAATCCGGCAGTGATATCGAGATATCCAGAGGAATCGGAAGAGATCCTGAGGATAATCGCCGACAACTGTACCGATGGCAACGTCCTTGCACTGGGAATGGAGTCTGCCGACCCTGTTGTGATCACCGAGAACAATCTCAACAGCACATCCGATCAAATGCTCGATGCTGTGAGGATTATCAACAGGATAGGGGCTGAAAGAGGCCCGAGAGGAATGCCCCAACTCCTTCCCGGGATCAACATTATCTGCGGTCTGGATGGTGAGACCAAGAAGACTTACGACCTGGACCTGGATATCCTTAATCGGATAAGGGATGAGGGGCTTATAATCAGACGCATCAACATACGCCAGGTACTGCCCGTGAGGAGGGAATTCAACGTAAAGGTCGACCAGAGACGTTTCAAGAGATTCAAGGAACAGGTCAGAGAGGAGATCGACCGCACTATGTTGGAACGCACGGTACCATTCGGCACCATATTGAGGGACGTGTATCTCGAACTGAACGACGGCAACGTCACTTTTGGAAGACAGATAGGATCGTATCCTCTTCTGATCGGGATACCGTATAAACTCGAAACAGAACAGTTCTGCGATGTATTCGTAACTGAATGGGGTTTCCGCTCCATCACAGGGATCACCTATCCCTTCGATATCAATCACATGCCGATGTCGGCACTAGAGGCACTTCCTGGAATAGGGTCGAAGAGAGCTACGAAGATCGTACTGGCTAGACCCTTCTCCTCAATGGATGAGTTGGCAGAAATCGTTGAGGACCCTGCCGTTATAGATAAGATCAAGGATGCCATCATTCTAGGATGAACTCGTCGAAGAACTCCACCTCGCCCGAGAAAGTATCGTAGAGGGCACCGATTATCATCACGTTATGCCTCTCATGCAGGTCTTCCTT
>CALAVG010000348.1 GCA_937892275.1 uncultured Methanomicrobiales archaeon
GACCTCCGTGTCAGGCTCATGAAGGATCCCCCCAAGACCAAAGTGTTCATAGCCAAGGTCATGGACGACGGACAGAGAAAGGTCATCGGTGTGTTCTCCGGCGATTCCGACGAAGGTTTCGTATGGAGGAGCGAGCCCTTATTGCAGGGTACACCCATAGACCCGTTCACAGGCGCCATAACCTGTGCGTGAGGCGGAGGTGCATTCCATGGTACTCATCGCAGACTGTGACGGCAACGGATCCAAGGCGGAGACGTACACCCTACACATACGCTCCTGGGAACGCGTATCCGGCGGATACCTGTACGATTCGAGGGTAGTGGTCATCACTGCCGGGAACATCGATGACCTCCGCAGGAGGATGATGAAGAACATGAGATTCCCCAGTACGGTCGACGACCCTCCGTACATCACCGTATGGAAAGGGTTCACCGACGTTGGGAATCCGCCCACATCGAGGGCGGGTTCCATAGGAAGCATGTACGTATCATTGTCCGACAGGAAATCGGTCGTATGGTCCTGTCAGCGCACCAAGAAGGCTTATCTCGTTGACAGGGGGACAGGGAAGCTGATAACGTGACCTTCCCCACTTACCGCATATCGGTCAGGACCGTAAGCACGGGATCCGTATCGGAGGATGTCACCGCCAAGAACATCGACAACCTCCGCAGGAACCTCATCGAATCCTACAAGGGCACCATCATCGAGGTATCCGAGATACGCAGGGTAAGGGGAAAGGACAAGGGACAGATGCCGCTAGGCATTCTGACCGTGTCCCCCAACGGTCAAAGTGCATCATGGCGGATGAACGAAGGCAATTTCTATTCGGTCGACCCGAAGAACGGCAGATTGGACATCAGGCTCGTCTGACCACTGGGACGGGGTCATAGCGCCCCTCCCTCCTTTTTAAGACCATCCGTAATCGTTCCAAATAAATACTTACAAACGGATGACAAAATAACATGTCAAGCACTCATTCAAACCCATTAGATGCACACCAGCTAGCGAAGGTGAGAGAAAATGAAAGACTACATAATGGAACTCGTGACGGGGGATAAGAAGACCAAGTCAAGAGTAAAGGCACAGAGCATAGACAACCTCAGAGCGAGGATCATCCGCGAAGGACTCATCGCAAAGGAGGAGAAGGTCGTCGTATATGCGACCAGAGCAAAAAAGATCCTCCCCGACACACCGTTCAACATGACGGGGGTCATATGGATCGACAACTTCAACAGACAGGTTTTCTGGATGGATCCCAAAGGCAAGGTATCCAACGTCCTCGCCGACGGTTCCCTTGGAAGTTTCAAGATAAGGGACTGATACAATGGCCGTGATCAACACATCACGTTCCAACGACCTGTTCGACAGACACGTGATGAATGTCATCAAAAAGGACTCTCATGGTCTGGACGGTTTCGTCGAATCCGTCATGGTGAACGAGAAGGAGATCCACGGAAATGAGAACAGGCATGCCAGGGCAGTCACGTTGGCATGGCTCAGATACAAACCGGATGTGGATTCCACCGAGAAAGCCGCCAGAAGGGGGCTTTCGAGAATAGGTTTCACCGACCCTGAACTGGACGCCATATACATCGAATCGAACAGCAAGCCTTACGCATACTCGCTGTTCTACAACAAAGGTGCCGAGAAAGCGGCCATCAGGCTGTACGACGGTCTTGTGAGATCGATGAAAGGTACCGGCAAGGAGAAGAAGATGAAGGATGCGACATCCTTCAAATTCTGGATAGTCGGGAACTACGGGGCATTCGATGAATCATACCCCACGGTCACGGAGGCACGCAGATATGCGATGTCGCTCCCCCTCGGCCGCAGTACGGAATACTACTCGATAGTCAAATCCATCGACAGACCCTCCATAGGCACCAGACAGAGGAAGGAGTTCATGGGTCAGGTCATCCTCGGACCCAACGGTACTCGCGTATGGTGGCAAGAGAACGGACAGAAGAATGCGATCAATCGGGACGGCTCCCTCGGAAGGATGCTCTGAACTGTCCCATCGGAAAGGAAGAATTGATACAATGACAAAGACTGGAAACAGATTCATCGATGAACATTTCATCATAGCGTCCGTCCCCCCGGCGAAAGTGAAGAGCACCAAGACCACCAAGGTCAAGGAGAAACCACAGATCAGAGTCAACTGGAAGAAGATCGGAAGAGCACACGTCTGAACT
>CALAVG010000349.1 GCA_937892275.1 uncultured Methanomicrobiales archaeon
AATCCGTGGCATATATCAGCCGATAGGCTGGAGGGTTAATTATCGAACAGTGTACTATCCTCCTACACTGTTCGATAATTCCTGAGTGCTCGCTCCCGCTGAAGGCATCGTCCGGATTCACGCCAAGGCCTTAGAATCCTGTATGATCTCCCATCTTTTCGCCTTGTATTGGTTGAATGTCTCCGTCTTCAGTATGAGCCTCCTCACCGCACCCTTCACGGTGTGGGCGTTGAGCGTCTCCCGGAAGATCCGTTTGAGGTCGCTGAACGTGCATTCGCTCTTCCATCTGCGGCCGTAACCGCTCACCCTCACCCATTCCCTGTACGGGAGCTCGCACCAGAGCCTCACGGCCTTCCCTCTGTGGGACGAACCGTGGTTCTTCGGCTGCGTATCCACTCTGAAACTCGTCACGAACTCCTTTCCCAGTGTCCCGCACACGTACTCGAAGTTATCGATGGAACCGTACGCACCGTCAGCATACACCCTGCCGATTCTGTGCCCCGCCTTCACCGCGGCCTCCAGGAGGGGCTTCAGAAGAGGGGAATCGCCCACGCGTTCCCCTGTGATGGCATACGCTATTATCTCCCCCGTATCCGTATCGCACAGGGCGTGGAGCTTGAGCCAGCCCTTCTTCTTGGGTCCCGTCCCCCACTTGGTGTTCCTCCAGAGCGTGGTGTCGGAGAGGTTGAAACCCGAGGAATCGATACCCACGTTCCTCTCCATCTCCCTGACGGTCCCGGATGCCTTGATCGCCAGGATGGTTTTCTTCGAGACCGAATCGGAGATCATCGAATCCAGCAGCTCCGCCGCACGTTCGTGCAGGCGGGAATACGACGGTGCCTTCAACCCGTGGCTCTTCAGTATCCCCGCGGCGAACCCCGCCGTACACCTGAACGTGGAGGAGTTGAGGGTCATGATGGAGAGGATCCACATGATCATGGAGTCGCAGTAGTCGTAAGGCCTCCCCCTCTTCCCCCTGTTCATCTCCTCCAGTTCCCCTCTGAAGAGGGGGATCCAGCCCTCGACCGAGGATTTCTCCCTGGCGAACTCCACCATGGCGGTGTTGTTCGCCTTCTGCTCCTGGGGAGTGGGTCCCCTCGGGGGTTCCTTCTTTTCGGCAGGCGGTTCCGCGAAGGTGCCCTTCACCTTCGCATCGAAAGGGGTCATCCTGCCATCGGTCTTTTTATCCTTCTTAGTAATACACATCATGTCGTCCGACCTCGTACGGATGACCGCCCGGCAGGGTCTAAACTACACGGGCGTTCTCATCCTTTATCCGGCTTGAGCCAGTTGTCTGTTCTCAGCATTTGCACGGTATGCTTTTCTAGTATAAATAACCGAAAAATCTAAATATCAGAAATCCACAGGAAACGCAGGTTTATTTAAATACTATTTCCACTGGAGATTTTACACCCCCGCATCCAACTCCGGAAAACCCGTTCCCGGGGAGGCCGCCGATCGCTCCGTATCGCGTCCGGCGAATTGCCGAACACTGTACCTCCAACGGCGGATTGGATTGTCATCCGCCGTTTTCGTATAATCTCAGCGCGTGTTGAGCACGTACTCCGTGATCCTGCGGCATCCGTCGGGTCCGAGGATGGACTTCGGGGCGATGTGCATCATGCGGTCGGAGAGGTTCAGGTTCTTCCGGGCGGTCATCCGCAGCAGATTGCG
This sequence comes from uncultured Methanomicrobiales archaeon, assembly GCA_937892275.1. Classification (GTDB taxonomy): domain Archaea; phylum Thermoplasmatota; class Thermoplasmata; order Methanomassiliicoccales; family Methanomethylophilaceae; genus Methanoprimaticola. The sequence goes on from CALAVG010000349.1 coordinate 1,675, forward strand.
CACCAGATGCCGGTGGGCGGGGCACTGCTTTTCGCAGGTGTCCAGGATGCGGTCCAGGTCGAGAAACAGCACCTCGCAGTCCTCCGCCGCCACCGCGTCGCACAGCAGCTCCCGGCCGGGGACGGCGGCATAGCTCTCCGCGAAGATCTCCCCGGCGGAGATGTGGCCGAAGATGTTGCTGTTGCCCAGCACGACGCTGGACTTGATAGCCTGCTGATGGCCGAACCGAACCCGGCTTGAGAGCTTGCGCAGCTCGTCCTGGGCGATGGAGGACATGATGGACAGCCGTAACTCGCTGTCCTCGTCCAGGGTGTTGATGTTGTCATTCTGGAAGAACACTCCCACGCCGCAGGAGAGCAGTTGGCGGGTATACTGGATGCTGTCCAGGGTGTTGCGTGCAAACCGGGAGATCTCCTTGGTGATAATCAGGTCGAAGACATCCTCCTCCGCGTCGGAGATCATCTGGTTGAACCGCTCCCGCTTTTTGACCGAGATGCCGGAGATGCCCTCGTCGATGTAGCCCGGGACAAAGGTCCAGGCCGGGTTTTTCCGAATCAGGGTTTCATAGTAGGAGATCTGATTGTCCAGGGAGTTGAGCTGCTCATCGCTGTCGGACGACACCCGGGCGTAATAGGTCACCCGCAGGGGGATGTC
>CALAVG010000350.1 GCA_937892275.1 uncultured Methanomicrobiales archaeon
GGTCTTGAAGTTCTTGCTGTCGAAGTCGTCATCCCATCCGATGACCTGGTCACGGTCGAAATCGGACAGGATCCAGTTTCGTCTTGTCATAAGTCGAGTGCAAAAGTGTTAGTATACTGGTCTCGGCAGCGCCTGTGGCACCGAATGCCCAGCATGTTCCCCAGGGATTCTGATATTTCACTGGCGCAATCAATCTCTAATCACACTGGTCGGAGCTGACCGGCAGATCTTCTGAAGTGTCAGTGTTAAAGAAGACTCATGTGGAAGCTCCTACCACGACGATTAGAACGACGGCAATGGCCGTCACCATCTTCGTATTCATAGAATCCATTCTCCGATGATGTGCCTGGATAGCGGCTGCATCATATCTGTTAACTCGGTGGGTCAACAGCCTATTAACAATTTCTGGATTCCACAGATGCACCGGACGGATACAAATTCCAGAATGGATCGATCAGATGACGACTACGATCTTTCCCTGGGCCTTGCCCTCGTCCAATGCGATGCAAGCCTCTCTGATATCGTCGAAGCGGAAACAGAGCGAATACTTCGGATGGAGGTCGTTCTCCCTTATGAAAGCGAATATGCTGTCCACTGTCTCTTTCGTGGGGTAGTTGCTGAAGTATCCTGTGAGGTAGACCCCGTTGGGAATGTCCTTTATCGGATCGAATCCGTCCAGCTCGAACACACCTCCGAGGATCCCGGTGTCACATACTATACCTCCCTTCTTCACGGTACGGAGAGTATCGATCAGACTCTTCGGGCCTACCAGGTCCAAAGCCTTGTCCACATCCAGTCCCTTCTCGGATATCCTGCCGTCATCCAATACGGCCAGATCCGCTCCGTTGAGCAGTCCGAGCTTGCTCTCGCGATGGGTAGTACCGATGATCTTACAGCCCAAGGCCTTGGCTATGTCGATGGCAGCATAGCCCAAAGCGCACGTAGCTCCGCGTATCAGAAGCGTCTCCCCTTTCTTCAGCTGGAGGCATTCGAACAGTGAACCCCACGCTGTAAGATACGTCTCAGGTACTGAGGCCAGTTCATCCCATGGAATGTCGGTATCGACCTTGAACACATGATGCTCCGGAAGAAGGACGTACTCCGCATAGCTTCCGTCGAAACTCCTTCCCATCCCGCCCATCATGGCAATGACCTTGTCACCCTTGCTGAACCCTGTATCCGAGGGATCCTCGATCAGACCGACGCACTCGATCCCTGGGATCACCGGTTTGGAGATGTAATCCGCTTCGATCTCGTTCAATCTGAGGATCTTCTCCGAGTGGTTCATCCCGAAGGCCATCACCTTGATCAGCACCCACCCGGATCTCGTCTCCGGGATGGGGACATCCACCAGACACACATCTTCGGCAGGGGTTATCCTCTCAATCCTGACAGCCTTCAATCTTAATCACCTTCCAACATTGGGGGTCAGCGGCATACATGTCGCCGTGATATCCTTTGGCTACCGCGGGACATCCGCGGCAGAAACGTAACAATTCGCATTTCGAGCATTTCTCGAAGTTCTCGTACACCCTGTACGCATCCATCTTCGGTCCGGTGAAGAGATCGTAGAGATCGTCCTCCAAGGCGTTGCCCACTTTGCTCTCCATCCTCCTGCATGCGTATACTGCACCGTCGGAAAGGATGGTCAGATGGGAATTTCCGCAATTGCAACCGTCGTAGACGTACTCGTCATCGGGATAATCGTTGGGATCGAAATCGCCGTGCTCATATCTGTACAGGGTCCAGAGGTGGTCCTTCAGGTTGAAGTAAGTCTCGGAATCCTCGTATTGCTGGAACTTCTTCCAGCATCTGTCCATCATGTCACGGTACTCCTCCGGGGAACATGTGGTGTCCCTGTCCATGAGTGACGGACAGTAACGTGCGAAGGCGAAGATGTCAGCCTTGTTCTTCACGACTTCGTCGACCAATTCGGGCATCTCTGCCACATTCCACTTCGAGACTGTGGCCATTATGGCGACATCTATGCCTGCATCGCGGAGGATCGGTATGGCGTTCATCGTGGCCTCGTAGGAACATGGTTGCCTGATCCTGTCATGGGTCTCCTGCAGCCCGTCCAATGATAATTGGTACTTGACACATCCGCAATCCCTCAGTCTGGCACATACCTCGGGTGTGAGATGGAACGGATTCCCGAGTATGGCGAACCTTATCCCTTCCTCCTTGATCATCTCCGTGAGATCCCAGAAATTGGGATGGAGGATCGGATCGCCCCCCGTTATGTACAGGTACGGAAGACGGTTGGCCTTCTTGCAGAAGACCTTGATGTTGTCGAGGACCGCCCTCATATCAGGGAGGGGCATCTCCACGAACTTGGCGTGGCTTCCCAGGAAATAGATATAGCAGTGCTTGCAGCGCTGATCGCATGCCTCAGTTATATGCCACTGAAAAGCGAAATAATCCATTATATCGAAGGGTGGCCCCCCGTTCTCAGAGGGCCTTTTTATTCATTTCTTGTCTCCGGAACCGCACGCGCTTCCGCAGGCCGAGGATCTCTTCTTGTCGCCGGATCCGCAAGCACTGCCGCAAGCCGATGCCCTTTTCTTGTCTCCGGAACCACATGCGCTTCCGCATGCGGATGAGGGAGAGTCTGTTCCGAATAAGTTCTTCAAAGCCATATTTGGACCTCGAAAATCGTATTTTTCTCTGATTATTTAAGACACCATATCTCGCTTAAATAAAATACTACAAAATCAATCATTATGTACGATTTTGGAGAGGCTGCCATGGGCACTTACGAATCAGCGAGGAACCGCACCAGGAAACAGATAGAGGAATCATTCTGGGAGCTGTATGAATCCGATGACATCGACAGAGTCACGGTGAATGACATCTGCAGGAATGCCGGGATCACACGTTCCACGTTCTACTATCACTACAAGGATACGAACGAGGTCCTGGATTCGATAAAGAGAAAGCAGATGGAGCTCATAACCGAACTCTTCGAATCGAGCAACAACGAGGACAGGGATTATCAGAACTTCATCCCTAGGTTCCAGGAACTGTTCATCGAGAACGAGAGATACCTGATCCCGTTGGTCATGGAATACAAGGATCCCGAATTCGCTAAGGAATACAGAGGATACATCGCAGCTATGATGAAGAACGACCTGCAACTCAAGATCGACAGCAAAAATGACAACGTAGAGGAGACGATAGACATATTGCTGTCTGGACTGTCCCATATGTTCCTGGACTGCCTGGCAAGCAGGATAATAACCCTCGATGATGCGAACAATCTGTCGAACGGCATGATCAATACGGGCCTCAGATGGATACTAAAGGAGAAGTACGGGGTAAACCTTGGATTCAGACGGATGGTGAACAATAATTGAGTCCGAATCATAGTACATAAACCAAATGATTTGGAACATCAAACTGTCTTTTGGTGCTGTTAGTCAAATCTTATATAACTTTCAAACGGTCCCTGTGAAACAATCGGATAGGTATTCTATGAACGTGAGGCCGTCTGCTCCAGTAATCATTGCAATCGTACTGCTTATCGTCGTGGTAGGCGGAGAACTGATGATAATGGACTCGGATCATCAAAAATTCTCATCCGATGTGTCCGTTGACGGCGATAGTATCAATATCATGACAGACACAAATGGATCGCATGTGGTCAATGCCGTTTCCATGGATGATTCATACGGATCACCAAAAAACGTTTTCATCTATTTTGACCGCACATACCAATCCGCATACGATGACGTCAGAGTTGCGATAGGAGCTAGGCCCCTAACTGAAGAAAACTACGCAAAAATGATGATAGAGACCTTGAACGTCAGAGACGTATCCTGTGCATCTCTGATCGATGCTTCAAAAATGAAATCTGTCATGGAAATGGAGGGGGACGGGGTTGCAATAGTCGTATTATCAGGCGCATTACCGGATACGGTCTACGATGGAACTTCTGACTCTACGATACTAAAATGGATTTCATCAGGCGGAAGACTGTATTGGGCCGGAGGCATAATTGGAAATTATGTATCCCATCTAGACTCTGTTGAAAAGATACAGAATGGCGTGTCCCTGTTCTTTGGCAGCGAATGCATAGATGATACCGTCACACAATCTTTTGACAAATATTACGCTAACCCCCTCACAGAATCACTATCGATCATTAACAACAATGTCAGATACTCTCCCAGAATATCCGAACTGCCTGATGATCAATCGTTCCAGGTCTTCGGATATACCGACGGGGACCGTTACAGCTCGTTCATCGGAAGCTACGGATCCGGTTGTATCTGTATAGTCGGCGGAGATTATTCGGACTATCAGCGTATAGATCTGGCACAGATCATAGCTTCTGGAATCTCCCCTTCGACGAAGGTCAAAGATACCTTCGAGGGCGACAGCCCCAGCACGTTCGAACTCAAGAAAGGCGAGACCGTTTACGTCTATTATGGTGGCGACCTGACGATCTATGGCAAACTGCATGAGGTGGCGTGATGTTCGACGGATCCCGCGGATTCCTCTGCAAATGGATGCTGCTTGTGATCCTTGTCGGTGTCTCGCTAAGGCTAATCATAGGTGCATTGTTGACATACAACTACGATATCTTCTCATGGGCGCTCATAATAGCGAACATACAGGAAGGAAGTGGGCTCTATGAGGTCACCGGATACAACTACACTCCAGTCTGGGGTCATTTCCTGGCCATCATCGGGAACCTGACGAACCTATTCGGCATGGACGTCTTGGCGGAGAGATTTCCGGAGCTAATCTTTACTGAATACCAGGCGGCCAACAATCATCATTTGGCCTACACCACAACCGTTGAATTCAATACACTGATTGCCGGAGTGATCGCAGTTTTTGACATCCTCGTATCCTACTTGATCTATCTCTTGGTCAAAGAGGTCTTCAAAGACGAAAAGAAAGCTTTGACGGGAGCGATGATATGGATGCTCTGCCCCTTCACGATAGTTGTCGGAGCTGTAGGAGCGATGTTCGATTCTCTTTCAGGAGCGATGGTCCTTTTGTGCATACTACTATTGATCAAGGATCACGAATTTCTGGCAGGTTCCATATTTGCCGTGGCCGTATTCCTGAAGGTGTTTCCCGGATTCCTCTTTTTCATCTTCATAGCTTACATCGTGGTGAAACATAGGGACGATTATATCCAGAGGATCTCGAAAGCTGCCGGAGGTGCCCTGCTGTTCACAGCGATCATTATGATGCCTCACATCCTGGACGGACATGTATTGGACAGTCTCTCGTTCATGACATCCAGGGCTAGCGCTCCTGCAGAGGATCTTGGAACCATTCTGGACAAATACGCGACGATACTTGTCTACGTGGCCATTCTAATCGCCGAGGTAGTAATCGCTTCGCGCTTCCTTAAGAATACCTCAGAGAACGTTGATGTGAAGTTCATATTCTTCGCATTCGCAGCGACCATGACTACTATCATATACCCCAGTACCCCCCAGTATGTGCTATATGCCGCCCCACTTCTTATTATCGCTGCCATCTGTATCGACCGTGCCTATTGGATACCGCTAACGATACTCATGGTAGGAACGACCGAATTCGAACTATGTTCCAGTGCATCCTTGCTCACATCCCTGATGGAATACTCAGACATATTATCCTATGATACGTGGTACTCGTTCAACAAGTGGTTGATCGATACAGAGATCTTGGGAATCAACATGTACAACGTATTATCGTACATCGGAGGTACCTTGCAGTTCATTGGTGTGCTCTCGGCAATCTGTCTGCTCCTGAGAAAATACATCCCGTTTGAACGCTTGAAGATCAACAGAGCAACATCGGGATGAGAATGATTTCGATATCATCAACAATACTCCGTATCAAAACTCTGCAGCGATAGAGCATCCCCGGACTCAATTGATGACCTCCCAATATGATAAACTTAGACTCATGCAGCAGATACGTGATGGCGCGTCGGATAAACAATAAATGTCAGGGTACCATCTGTCAAGCATGGGAAGAGCCATTGCTTATGTAACGATGGTCGGGGATGTCGTGCACCCCGGTAACCTGAATATCATCAACGAAGCCGCCAAACTAGGCGACGTTGTCGTAGGACTGCTCACTGACAAGGCCATAGTCTCGCGCGAGCACCCTCCGTATCTCAATTTTGAGCAGAGGATGATCATCATAAGTAGCATCAAGGACGTCACCAAGGTCATCCCCCAGGACGACTGGTGCGGAGAGGACAATCTCCGCGAGCTCAAGCCCAAATATGTGGTCCACGGAGACAATTGGGTCAGCAACTCCCTAAGCAAGGTAAGGGAAAGGACTGTGGAGATCCTATCCGAATGGGGAGGACAGGTCGTCGACGTCCCGTATACGCACGGTATCAATTCATCGGTCATCAGCACCAACCGCAGGGAGTTCGGAACGACTCCCGAGCTCAGGCTCCAGGCACTCAGGAGACTCCTGGCGGCCAAACCATTAGTGAGGATAATGGAGGTCCATTCGGGTATCTCTGGTCTCATCGTAGAGCACACGGAGATAGAGAAGGAGGATGGACTGCACTACTTCGACGGCATGTGGTCGTCGAGTCTGACGGATTCCACCAGCAAAGGTAAGCCGGACATCGAGGCCGTTGACCTCACCACACGCCTTCAGGATCTGACGTGCATTTTAGAATGCACCACCAAACCGGTCATCTACGACGGGGACACCGGAGGGAAACCCGAGCACTTCGTGTTCACGGTACGTACCCTCGAAAGGAACGGTATCTCCGCGGTCATCATCGAGGACAAGACCGGACTCAAGAAGAACTCGCTCTACGGCACTTCCGTTGAACAGACACTGGCGCCCGTCGAGGAGTTCTGCAACAAGATCCGTGCTGGAAAGAATGCACAGATCACACCTCATTTCATGATCATCGCACGTCTGGAGAGCCTCATAGCAGGACACACCGTCGACGAGGCGCTGGAGCGTGCAAGGGCATACATCGCCGCTGGTGCGGACGGTATCATGATCCACAGCAAGGAGAAGTCCGGAATGGACATCAAGGAGTTCTGCCAGAGATTCCGCAAGGAATACGCGAACGTGCCCATCGTCCTTGTTCCCACTACATACAACCAGTTCACCGAGAAGGAGTTCCAGGAGTGGGGAGCCAACATCATCATCTACGCCAACCACATGCTCAGGGCATCCTACCCGGCAATGGTCAAGGTGGCGAACTGCATCCTGGAGAACGAGAGGTCTCTGGAAGCTGACAGTCTTTGCATGCCCATCAAGGAGATCCTCGGACTCATCCCGGATCCCAAGTGATAACATGATCTCCCCCGAATACTTCTACGGAAAGCTCACGGACATGGGAGTGGGATTCTTCACAGGTGTCCCCGACTCCCTTCTCAAACATCTCTGCGCATATCTCAAGGATAATGTGCCAGATGATAGGAACATCATAGCGGCCAACGAAGGATGCGCAGTGGGTCTCGCGGCAGGATACCATCTTGCCACCGATAAGGTGCCTATGGTGTACATGCAGAACTCGGGAATGGGGAATGCCACCAATCCCCTGCTGTCCCTGGCGGACCCGGAGGTATACAACATCCCGATGGTCCTGGTAATAGGATGGCGCGGCGAGCCCGGCGTTCATGACGAACCCCAGCATGTCAAACAGGGTAAGGTCACATGCACCTTGCTCGAGACCATGGGTATCCCTTACGGAATCCTCCCCTCGGACGAAGAGGGTTGCAACAAGCTATTCGAAGTATGCAGAAAACACTTGGAAGAGAACGGATCCCCGTTTGCCATCGTCGTCAGGAAGGACACGTTCTCCGAATACAAACTGTCGAAGAAGACAGATGACCACCCCTACGAGATGTCCCGCGAGGAGGCCATAGAGACCATCGCGGCGAAGGAGAAAGGGTCGATATTCGTATCCACCACAGGTATGGCCTCGAGGGAGCTGTACGAGATCAGGGACAGGAACGAAGAATACCATGACAGCGATTTCCTTACCGTCGGATCCATGGGTCACTCATCGCAGATCGCACTAGGTATCGCACTCAACAGACCCGAACGTAGGATCGTCTGCATCGACGGCGACGGTGCCGTGATAATGCACATGGGCGGAATGTCCACCATCGCGACGATGACGCCCGGCAACATAATCCACATAATGATCAACAACGGCGTCCACGACTCCGTCGGAGGACAGCCCACCACATCTAGGGAGATAGACATCCACGGGATAGCCGAATCAATGGGATACAAACACGTCTTCACAGTGGAGACGAAGGAAGAACTTGAGAAGGCCCTTGAATGCAAGGAAGGCCCCGTATTCCTGCAGGTCATGGTGAGGCGCGGCAACAGGAAGGACCTGGGAAGACCGAAGTCCACTCCGGCGGAGAACAAAAACGCCCTAATGAAGAACATAGGAAGCATCTGAAATGATAGCACAGGCAGTCATAATGGCAGGAGGCCTCGGCTCGAGGCTCGGCGACCGTACGAAGGATATGCCCAAGGGATTCCTCGAGATCGGAGGTACCCCCATGGTTGAGCAATCGGTGCAGAAACTGATCGCCGCCGGGATCGAGGAGATCATCATCGGTACCGGACACTGCAAGGAATACTACGAAGCGCTGGCACAGAAGTACTCCTGCATCAAACTGGCCCACAATGCGGCCTACAGGGACACCGGCAGCATGGGAACGCTCGCTGTATGTGCACCCTTCGTAAAAGGGGACTTCCTCCTTCTGGAGAGCGACCTCCTTTACGATTCGATAGGACTCAACGTTCTGATCAACGAGACCCGCAGGGATGCGATACTCTCATCCGGAAAGACGGGTTCCGGCGACGAGGTGTACCTTCAGGTCGATGGGGACTGCAACCTTGTCAAGCACTCCAAGAAGAAGGAGGAATTGGACTCCGTGTACTCCGAATTGGTCGGGATCACGAAGCTCACGAGGGAGACGCTCGGCCTGATGGTCAGATATATGGATGCACACAAGTCAGACATCCCCAAGATGGAATACGAGGTCGCCATGACCGGAGTGTCCTCGGGAGGACATTCCATAGGAGTGCGTAAGATAGAATACTACACATGGTGCGAGATCGATGACGACAGCCACCTGAAGAGGGCGCTGGACAAGATCTACCCCCATATCGTTGAGAACGAATCCCTGCGCGGGATACGCCGCGAGGTCCTTTTGAACCCCGGTCCCGCCACCACAACGGACAGCGTCAAGTACGCACAGGTCCAGGCGGACATCTGCCCCCGCGAGAACGAGTTCGGGGACATCATGGGATGGATCTCCAAAGAACTGTCATTGATGGTCGGGGCTCCCGGAAAGGTAGAGACCGTCCTCTTCGGAGGATCTGGGACCGCTGCGGGCGAGGCCATGATCTCGTCTTGCATCCCTGACGGCGGAAAACTGCTGATAGTGGATAACGGAGCATACGGCAAACGCATGGCCAAAATGGCTGAGATCTATGGCCTCGATTACGACGTGTACAAGAGCGACGGAGTGAACAGGATTGACGTACCTGATCTCGAGAAGAGGATCGCGGACGGTGGATACACTCACATGGCGATCGTCTACCACGAGACCACGACAGGTATACTGAACCCCGTTCCGGAGATCTGCAGGTTCTGTCACGAGCATAAGGTTGTCACGATAGTGGATGCTGTCAGCGCATTCGCGGCCGTACCAATCGACATGGACAGGGACTGCATCGACTTCATGTCCTCCACCTCCAACAAGAACATCCAGGGAATGGCCGGGATCGCATTCGTGTTCTGCCGCAAGGATGCTCTGGAATCCATCAAGGACTACCCGATGCGCAACTACTATCTGAACATCTACGATCAACACCACTACTTCATCAAGAACAACCAGATGAGATTCACGCCCCCGGTGCAGACGGCCTACGCTCTAAGGCAGGCGATCATAGAGACCAAGATAGAGACCATCGAGGGAAGATATGAGCGTTATACAGCATGCTGGCACATATTGATAGATGCGGTCAAATCCCTCAGACTCGAGATGCCTGTCCCCGAATCGGAGCAGTCCCATCTGATAGTGACCATAATGGATCCAAAGACCCCGAAGTACAGCTTCAACGAGATGCACGATTATTCGCGTAGCTACGGATTCACCATCTACCCCGGGAAACTGAGCGATGCCCCCACATTCCGTATCGCCAACATCGGGGACATCAGGCCCGAGGAGATGAATAGGTTCACCGAGCTCTTCAAACAATACATCAAAACCATCATCTGAAGGGACAGCGTGACCGTAAGGTCACGTTCCCCTTACATACCGTTTTTTATTACTCAGAGTATACACGATTCAGCGATACGGATGAGCGTTAAAGAGAAAAAGGTTGAACTAATCGAACTTTTCTACGATCTAATCTACGTTTACGCTATATCCAGAATGACCCTTCTGCTGGAGGAACCTGAAGGAGGTATCCTCACTTGGGACATGTTCGCTACATACATCATTGCCTCGATGATCATCATCCAGGCATGGCTCTACATGACGAACTACGTCAACCGTTACTGTACCTGGAGATGGTACGAGTACGTTCTTGTGGTCCTGAACATGTGTGCCGCGATATCCATGTCCAACACCATTACCGCTTCATGGGAGGAGACTGGTTTCGTCTTAGAGCTGGCTATGATGATCATGATAGGCTGCGTCGCTGCACTCTACATGATACAGGTCTACGTCCAGAAACAAGACACCACTGTGGCCAAACATACCCTGGGAATCCTCTTCCTGTTACTGGCCATCTATGCTGTGGCCATGGTGATGACTCTCCTCGGATACACTCATGAAGCTTTGATGGTCAACATATTCAACATCGTCCTGGGCATGATGCTCCCGTTCATCAAGAAGGGAGAATACGACCTCAAGATTGTAAGCTTCCCCCATCTGGTGGAAAGACTGGAGCTCCTTACGATCATCACATTCGGTGAGGGTATCGTGGGGATCACAGTGTTCTTCGATCTCACGGTAGAGGCCTTCACCCCCATACTCACGTTCCTGGTCCTGATCTTCATGTTCGGAACGTACGTCTGTCAGGTGCATTATCTGTGCAACCATCATCAGGTGACCAACCCTAACAAGATGACGTGGAGCCATTATCTCATAATCATAGCCGTGAACCTCGTCACGGTTGCGTTCCTGTACTTCCACAGCGAAGAGGCCGACCACCTGTTCACCGCAGGACTCATGATCGGATCGATCGCCGCATTCTACATCGCGCTGTTCTCGACCTCATGGTACTATCACCCAGAGTTCGAACGCACCTGGAAGGATATCGGAGTCATGATGCTGTTCATAGCGATCGGTGCGGTCGTCATATTCGCATTCATGGACAGCCCCTATGGATTCTTGGTGGGATCGGCAATAGCAACCGGTGGCAATTTCTTCTTCCTTTGTCACAAGTACACCTCGAACAGATGCATCAACGTCATCCACACAGTATGATCAGCACTTGAACGGGAGATCGGAACACCTATCCTCGTCATTTGATCCGTGATCGCGGACGTTCCTGATCTCTTTCAGCAGCAACAGAGTAATCGCCAGGAGCATCAGATTGCGGACCAGGACCATGATCATGCTGAGGCTCGATATGGACTCCCCTCCGCCGGTTACGAGATAAGTATAAGCGAAGTTTATCTGCGTCAATACGACAGTGACGACAGAGAGCCAGAAGATTCTCCATTTCAGCTTATTGTCCTTCATGGTCAGCAAGGATAATGCCAGGAAGGGCACGACCCAGACCAAGTACTGCGATGACAGGACCTTTCCCACGAGGATGAAAATCATCAGGGAGATGAAGATTGCAGTCGAGAGCACGAATACCCTCTCATCGACCCTCTCCAGCCTGGATCTCACATTTCCATACCACAGGATGAACAGGACGATCAGGATTACCATTATCGGCGTGAGCCACGGTGCTACTGCATCGCAGAGCGGACCTCTCAGATTATCCGAACCGAAGCTTCCCTCGGCTATCGAGGGTTCGATCCATACTTCCGTAAGGCCGATCAAGGAGAACGGATAGATTAGCGTAGCCGCTAAGGAATCAATCTCCAGCGGGCGTGCGGAATGGTAACCCAGAAATCCCAGGATCAGGCCCGGTTCTATCAGGAGACAAGGTATTGCCACTACAACAGCACCGATCACGAACCAAGCGACCCCTGACATGAGGCCTGCCCAATCCCTCTCCACCAGGAAGATCATCAGGAATATCGGGAAGAGTATAGCGGGGAACAGCTTGGTCATCATAGCAAGTGCCAGGATGATGAATGCAGCAGGCATCTTCTTGTTTATGGAGAAGTAGAACGAGGCGAGCGCCATGACAGCCGGTATGATGTCATAACGGTCCGCTACATACTCCAGAAGGAGTGCGATGAGCACGCTGTAGATGGTCATCGCCCAAATGGGCTTCATATTGAGACTCTCGGCCGTGAGCCTCATGAGATGGAGACCGATGATCGTTATGATGAAGATCATGATCACATAGCCGACATTGTATCCAGCAGGATCAGAAAAGAATATGCGCGGTATGATGAAGAAGATCAGAGAGAATGGCGGGTATTCTGTGATAGGTATGTGCCCATTGAACAGCTTATCCACAGCCGGGAAACGGTCACGTGCGACCTCCGTCTCGATATCTAGTATGAAAATCGCTATGGTGTACCCTATGAAGGCTATCGCGAGCAGGATGACGTACAGAAGCTCCATCCTCTTGACTCTATCCATACCCTCAAGCATCCCATCACCATGCAGGAACTATGTTCAGATGTTTTCAGATTGTATCGCTGTCTTATAAAGAATGGCGTTCATCACTACCACTCCTCAATCGTTGGAGATTTCCATCGCCTTGGACCAATGGGATGCGGGGTCACCGACTATGATGCGGAAGATCGTTCCCGCGGATCCCGAAACATCGATATCCGTGACAGCTGAAGTAGCGCCTTTCACAACGCCTTTGCCATGGTCAAGTCCTTTCGATTCGTAAGTGAGACCGCATATCAGCGTGTCCGCACAGCAGGTCCTGTCCGTAACCACCTGTGCTACCATGTCAGTAGTGGCCACATTGCCACCGAAGACTGTGACGTTCCCTTCCAGGACCTTTGCCACTGATACGGACGAGTATCCGTCCTCGGAGATGAAGCTCAGGGGCAGGGAATCTGCACGATCGGCCTTCAGCCCATACAGGCAATCATCGTAACGAAGCTGTGTGTAAAGGAACATATCCGACTCCTTATGAGCGAACTCGTTGTTATTCTCGGATGTGTTCACATCGCCGCCGAAGAATCCGACCCTGTGATCCACGACTCCGTCCTGGGTGGAAACGTACCTTCCAATCTCCGGTCCGGTCCAGAATACGGTACCTCCGTTGGACATCCATCTGACGAAGAGTGAATCTCCGTCCGTCTTTCCGTCGTATATCGTGTCCGGGAGCGCTCCGCTGCCGAAAAAGACCGCGTAATCATAGTGATCCATTATCTCCACAAGATCCTCCGCATTAGCGAACTCTGCAATCAATCCGCGCCTCTCCAGCATGGACTTCAATACCTGGAAGAACTCCTTTTGGATGTAGTGGTCGCTGAAATCCGAGATGTATGAATCATCATAGTAGAGGAACAGCCTCTCCGGCAACTTGGTATCGGAGAATACGGAGTATGTGTATGTCGAAGCTGGGCCCGATACAGAATAAGTCACTGTCCCGTCGTCGTTGAGCTCGGCTGTAGCCTCATAGGACCCGTCGTCATTGTAGTACACGTAGTACGCTCCGAACACCATGACTGCCACGAAGATGGCAATTATGACATATGCTGGATTCAATCTCATGCTGCACACCTCTCAAAGTACCCGCGATACCATTTGTATGAAATGTAGAGCAACGCCAGATAACCGGGCCATCCCATGACGACCGTGATGACCAGTGCTCCGGATATGCCGAAGAACACCGGGTTGGCGATGATATCGTAAAGCGGAAGAATCACCGAGATATCCATATCCAGGAGATGGATTATCATCGATGTCGGGGACAGGATGAACGATGCTGTCTCCGTCAGAGTGTAGAATATCGTGAATATCAGATAAGGCTTCACGAAACTGTTGTCGATCATGGCCGCATACATGCAGATGAACGGCAGCATGATGATCATGTAGGATGCGGGACTGGTCCACAAGACGATTGCGATGCCTGAAAGGAACATGATCGTGAACACCTTCTCGGATGTCATATCCTTCAGCATCAACAGTCTGAATGCGAGATACATCTCCAGGAAGATGGAGAACAACGATACAAGCATGGGAAGTTCCCCTCCTGCGTATGTTGGGCCTTCCGTAGTTGTAAGGCCTTTGACCACCATCAGGGCAACAACGGCCAGGATGACTATGGCCGCGGCTATGGCGAATCCCTTTGCGGCCTTCCTGTTCCTCACCCTCTCGTCCATCGAATTCATGCGCTCCATGAATCTGTTCCCGTATCTTGCAATGATGAATGCCACCAGTCCGATGAATGCAGCAATGGCTACGATGATCACTATGGTCGTGCCCACGCCTATGGATGACATCGTCTCCCTTGATATCCCGATCCTGGATGTCAGGAAGAATACGGACTGCCAGAAATCCCCCCGAAGTATGTTCGGAAGGTAGATGAGGAGGAAGGCTCCGATGGCCCCTCCCACTGACTTCAGGACACATTTGACCCCTTTAGCATCCAGACCCTCCTTCCTCAGCACGTAGGCCACGAGGAAGAATATCATGAACACCGGGAAGAACTTGGTCAGGGATGCCGCGGAGAATGCCGCACCTGCCAATGTGTACTTCCCGTCCATCATCAGAGCGATTGCTGCTAGCAGCATCATGACGGATATATTGTCGAACGTACCATGGAATGTGGACTCGGTGATCACAAGAGGGCAGAAGAACCAGAGCGCGAAGGCCAGGAGGGCCTTCTTCTGATCTCCGAAATGCTTCGAAATGAGATAATAGATGAGCCATCCGGTCGCTGCATCCACAAGGATGAGTGGCAGTTTGACGATGAAATTGAATTCGATGGATGTTACGAACGGGAAGACGCTGAAATCAGAATAGACGAAAGAGTTCAGTTCAGGGACGTACACACCGTAATCTGTGATCCCGAATATCTCCATGAAGGATGCTACGGATCCCATGTAGTATCCCCATACAGGAGTGTAGTAGTATCCTGCGGTCCCGTACAAACCGAAACCGTTCTGGAACACATCGACGACATCGGACCAATAACCGACATCTATGTTGAATGTGAAGAGCGGGGCGATGATCAGACGCAGAATCAGCCCTATCAATAGCAGCATTACGAATGGATGCTTCCAACCGTCGAACCTTCTCGCTATGACAGAATGGCCTAACATCTTACGGGTGAATGGTTAGCATCAATTAAACATTTTACTGGCCAGGAAAGAGTTTGTGTTAAACCTGACCTAAACACATCTTCTATACGCGTGT
>CALAVG010000351.1 GCA_937892275.1 uncultured Methanomicrobiales archaeon
TATCTGGACGCAGTACAGGGGGTAGACGATCCCCAGGGCGGCCATGGCGTCCCCTCCGAGGTCGGACACCCACAGGCTGTCGACTATGTTGTTGAGGCTTTGGAACAGGAGAGCTACGGCCAGGGGCACAGCCATGGCTAATATGCCCTTCCTCTGGTTCCCGATAAGGATAGCGACACCTTTCGTCTCCCCGTCCATAAAGACCGCCGATGCGCAGGATGTATTTATTATGAACTGGGGAACGATCGTGCGGTTCTGAAGAGGGCCGCTCGGCCTGGCCCCGAGCAGGCCGCAGGCGCATGGCCCCCTAGCATTTGGAAGGGGCCTCATCATGCGGTCGCGAGGTATTGCACGGACCGACCCGCCTCCGAGCAGCATCGTGATTGCGGCATCGGATGACCTGCTGTCGTCCGCCGTTTTTTGCCATCAGTTCTCTTTGGTGTGCTGGGCCGGCGCAGCTGTTCGGACATCAGAGCAGAAGGCGAGCCGATCGACGAAAGCGCGGCCGCCATCTGGGCAGGGAGCGTGATTCAGTACTGTCTAGCATCATGCAAATCCTTATATCGCTCGAACAAATCAGCTGACCTGTGGGCCCGTGGGGTAGCTTGGTATCCTTGTGGCTTCGGGAGCCATTGACTCCGGTTCAAATCCGGGCGGGGCCACTCATCTATGTTCTGGAAGTCCCCCTATGTCAGCCGATCCCGTCTATATAATGAGGTCATACATCGTCGATATGGAATCCATCAATCTCGCCGAGCAGGCCGGGATGTTCTGTGAGGCGATGAAGGACACTCTAGCCGAGAATTATTCCGTTTTCGATGATACCAAGTTCTATTATTCCGCAGAGGAGCCGTATGAGGTGGTCTTCATCTGGGATCATGGCGATGTCAGAGCGAAACTCACATTCATGGGCGATCCCGATAATTCCACGTGGTCCGTGGTGTCGCCGAAAGCGAGGATGCGCGGACCCATTGGGCAGGACAGGTACGAATCATGCAGAAGATTCCTAGACGCCATAAGGAAGAGTAGAAGCGACTGATTTCCCTTATGATTTCCTTTATGCTGTTATTCGATTAGAAGGAGCATACATCCATCCAGTATATCAACTCATGTTCAACAATATATAAATATTTTGTTGATGGTATAGTGACATAGCACTAATTGTTTAATATCTAACAAAAAGATGTTACTTTGGTGATACACACGAATCCATCAGGTAAGAAGGAGGCTGTTGTGATCAGCTGTCTCACCACAGAGGTCGTGAAGGTGGTAGAACCGATAAAATTCTATGAAGCTTCCCGCGCCTACATCATTGTCCATGATGCCAGTGGAGAAGGCAGCGATAACGCTAGTTTCTACACATCGTTGATCGAAGAGGCACGCAACCAGATCGAATCCCTTCAGCGTGCAACAGTGAAGATCGAGACAGCAGACATTCTGGATTATCGTGAGGTCCTCAAGACCATCATCCGCATCATAGCGACGGAGAGGGCCATAGACGAAATGTCCACGATCTACCTCAACATATCATCAGGGACAACGGAGTTCGCAACCGGTGCGATGCTCGCTGCCGTGCAGGACGAGGAGATAATCGCATTCAGCGTGAAGACAAAGGGTACGAACCTGAATCTGGAGCAGGTGGTCAAAGTATGTATCGTCGACGGAAGAGCAATAGGTACTACAAAGGCTGTAAGTGATCCTATAAAGGTCCTGACGTTCGGTTCCGATGCTCCCAACGACAGACTCGTGGCATGTCTCGAGATATTGAAGTCTCAAGGGGTCGACAAGAACTATCTCAATTTCAACGAGATCATCGATGCGCTCAAGGCGAAGGGGGTATGGGATTACGTACCGGAAATCAAAAAGACCAGGACGGACGATTCCCAAAAGGAGCGCATGTTCCTAAGGCGCAATTACATTACCCCTATGCTGGACAAGGGCTGGGTCGTGGAGAATCATAAGAAGAGGAATAAGTTCGATTTGACCTCCAAAGGGGAAGCGATTGTATCTGTTTATGGAAAAGAATGAATGGTGGGGGCGTGTGCCCCCTGAGTTAAAGTTTTCAAGCCTTCTGGAACATAGATGTTCCTTTAAGGGTCAGGAGTGCATAGGTGTCTTTATCCTGGGGTAAGCTGATAACGTAGAGCGCGCCTTTATCACCGTATTCGACGTTCATGACCTGCTTATCGTCTTCTGCCAGGACTGTGATCTCCTGCTGAGTGATCTTACGGTCACCATCGAACACCTTGACGGTTCCTTTGTTGATCTTTTGACTCACGCTGATTTTTCCCATCGAGCTCGCATACTCTTTGAACTTCTCGACGTCGAGTATGGAGTAGAATGTGCTCTTGGGTATAGGGGCATCCATTCCTTCAATGATCAGATTGTCTCCAGATACTGAAGTGACTTTCAGTTTCAGGACGCCAGTTCCTGACAACTTCATCTCAAGCTTTGAGCTGTAGATATCATACTCTGAATCATAATCAGTGATTGTGTTCGTGGAGATTGTGTCCAACTGGACTTTAGTTCCCATCATTGGAACAACAGACGAAGATTTCATTTTGATAAAGGAACCTTTGGAAATCTCCTGCTCGGGAGTAGAGAGGTCAAGTGATGTGTCCTCGAGAGTTGCTGTGGTCAAGAAGCCATCAAGGTCAGAGATGGTCTTGTAGACTGCATTGTTTTTCGCTAAATATGTGTAGGAGCCCAGCATGTTTTCATAGGTGTATTTCTCACAGTCAATGGTCGAACCTTTGTATGTGTACTTTTCGGTTCCGGCTGGTGTCGCCCCTTCGGGAAGTGCATATACCATTTTAATGAAATCTTCAGCTGAAATCTCATTTTCCTGTGTGGTGACGCCCGATACGGCCATATCATAT
>CALAVG010000352.1 GCA_937892275.1 uncultured Methanomicrobiales archaeon
AATGATATAATTATTATATCTATTATATCAACTCTTGACAATCCAACGCCCGCGAGTACCGCCGATGCGTTCGACCTTGCCGTTCTCTTTGAGAGAGTTGACCGTACGGACCAATTTGTTCTTCTCCATACCTAGAGATTGTGCGATTGAGTCCAATGAGACAGAGGGATTCTGCCTCATCATAGTGAGGATTGCCTCATCCAGATCCTTACGCTCAGACCAAGCGGTCAGAGAAAGATTCACGGTAACAGTTTCCGGATCAGAAGTCTCTGAATATGCTGGATATGGAATGCCTATTTTGCTACAAGTGGCAACTATATCGCTCACTCCGCTCCCTGCACACTCCGAAAGACCTATCAAACTCAACATGACCGATATGTGGGGGTTGCGCGGATCACTGACCCCGCCGTCAAACATCTCGTTCAAAGGTATCCTAAGGCCCCCTGGGTTCCTGACCATGAAACCATTGGGTCTCAATTCTGCCCTGATCCCTTTCAACCCGTGATAATCGGCATTGACAAGGGCGTTCACCAGCAATTCCCTCTGGGCCCTTATAGTCTTCGTATCATCGATGCGCGTGATTCCGTCTAACTCCTTAGGCTTGCCGCTATTCAATGATATCCTGTTGGATACCGCAGTTATGAAGCTATAGATGTTCCCGGTAAACTCCCCAGTCCCAGTTGAGATGCGATATGACCACTCTTTACCGCCATCCAGGAACTCAAGGTAATCTAAGTGGTAATTGGGAAATACCGCCATTATGCTGTAATCGTAACCGAACATCAGGATACCCGCGACCGTAGGGTGGTAGATGCCCGCCCCGTCCTTGGAGATCGCTCCCACGAGCCTAAGGAAATCCTCATCGCTTCTGTCGTTCCAAGGGTGTGAGGGGTTCCTCTTGGACAATCTCTCTCTGAACGATGATATGGTCTGTTCATCCAGATCCAATATGTCGACTCCCGTCAGGATCTCAGAATCCTGAGATGAATCCGAGGAGTCCCTCAGCATGTTCTTCAGCTCTGGGATCGAACAGTGATAATCGCCTTCACCGTTCCTCTTGTAGGTACCATTCTCCATGGAACCGTTGATGTATACGGGGCGTTTCCTACGCTCGGCACGAGGTACATTAACGACCACCAAATCCTTACCAGATACCTCGATCACCTCGACATCCTTAGGGGATAGGAGATTGACATTCACTTTCCTGCCATCATTGAGAAGATCCCACATCTCTTTGACCAGCTTCTCGGGATCCTCGACGCCGATAGGTTCACGTGTACTGTCATCGACACCTAGGACTATTGTGCCTCCGAATGTATTTGCAAAGGCTGAGTAAGTCGGCCAGAAATCTTTGGACAGACCGCGTCTGCTGGAATTGAACTCGAGTCTATCCGACTCTTGCTGTGTGAACCTTCCATCCACAAGATTGAATCTGGTCATATCACCATTGTATCGTTATGATATAATAATTATATCGATTATATCAGTTTATAATGAAGACAGGGCCCGGATGATCGTCCGGGCCCGTCAGATGGAATCGTCGTTATGGCTCACTGACCGGACATGGCCTTTACCATGCCTGCCGTCATGGAGTCGAGCTCCTTGATGGCCTCGGAGATCTTGATGGTCTGGGGACACACCTTCTCGCAGCTCCTGCATCCGATGCATGCAGCGGGCACCTTGTACTTAGGCAGGGACATGATGTACATCGCGGAGATGAATCCGCCACCAGTGAAGTTGGTCTCGTTGTAATGCCACATGAATGAAGGTATGTCAAGACCTTTGGGGCAGTGCGTAAGGCAGTACTTGCACGACGTGCACGGAACGATCTTTCCGTTGACCATTCCCTTGGCTATATCGGTGAGGACCTTGATCTCCTTCTCATCCAGAGGCTCCTTCTCGTCGAAGATCGAGATGTTCTCCATCATCTGGTCCATCCGGCTCATACCAGAGAGGATCATCTTCACACCGGGGATGGACTGCTCGAATCTGAATGCCCACTCAACAGGCTTCACACCGGGACGGAGTTCCTCCAATCTCTTCATACCGTCCTCGGGGAGCTTCGTGAGCATACCGCCGCGGAGGGGCTCCATCACCCATATGGGGATGTTCCTCTCGTTGAGCATCTCCGCCTTCACGCGGGCATCCTGGAACTCGTAATCGAGGAAGTTCATCTGGATCATTCCGAACTCCATGTACTCGCCGTACCTGTCCAGGAACCTCTTCATCGTGTCGAGGTTCCCGTGGCAGGAGAATCCTAGATGCTTGATGCGTCCGTTCTTCCTCTGTTCGAGGAGGTAACTGAACGTGTGGTACTTGTCATCGTCCAGATACTGCTCGATGTTCAGTTCCGTAACGTTGTGCATGAAGTAGAAATCAAAGTAATCGACCTGGCATTTCTCCAGCTGCTTCTCGAAAATCTCCTCGACCTTGCCGAAGTTGCTCACGTCGTATCCGGGGAACTTGGTGGAGAGATAGAACGAATCGCGGGGATACTTCTTGAGTGCCTTCCCGACGACGAGCTCCGAGTTCCCTCCGTGGTATCCCCATGCCGTGTCGTAATAGTTGACACCGGACTCGTATGCCTTGTCTATGAGCCTGATGGCCTCCGCCTCATCGATCTCCGCATCGTTGCCGTTGATCACGGGCAGACGCATCGCACCGAAACCGATTCCGGACAGTTTGATAGCATCGTATTCATTGTAATACATGTTTGTAACCAGATGGCTTGTAGAATATATCCTTACCGCTGTTAATCGCAACATGCTTATAACGGTGGATGGCAATTGAACTTCGAATAACATGCCTGACTGTAAGCTTTGTGTCGATGCCGGAGTATGCAAGATGAAGACGATTATCGCCGCCACCACCGACGAGATGGGAATGGTCAAACTCGACATCAAGAGCGACTGCCCCAACATCCTCAGGATGACCTGGAAGATGGAATCGTTCAGCCCTTATTCCGAGGTCGAGGCGGAATTCTACAAATCCGAGGTCTACAAGCTGGCCCAGGAGACCCCCATACCGCACACGGCATGTCCCGTACCGTCGGCCATGGTCAAAGCCATAGAAGTGGCCGGAGACCTTGGTCTGAAGCGTGATGTATCGATAAGATTCATCGATGACAATTCAGAGGCCTGAATATCAGATCGGCAGCTTAGTACATGTAGGTACGAGCTTGTAATTGTAATCGCAGTAGTAGACGCTGATATCCTGTCCCTTGAACTCGGATACGACCATGTTCCAGTTCTGGACGGGTATCGCGTTGCATATCAGCAGATTGAGCTTCTTGCCCTCCGCCAGCCTCTTCTCGATGTATGCTTTGAACTCCCTCGGGAAGATGATCTTGTTGTCCGAGAGGAACTCGCGGTCGACCTTCACGTTGTTCGCCTCAGGTTCCTGCTTCTTGATCTCGTCGAATACAATCTGGACCAGAGTGTCCATCCCTTCCATCGAAAGACCGGCTATGGCCGACGGCTCCTTCTTCGCCACGAACTCCGCTACGACCGGGCGGGGATCCGCCTCGTTCGGACATGCTTCGATCACCATTCTATCATAATCCGATCTTTGTGCACAGCGGGACCTGTCTGCAGGCCGCTGCCGCATAATACACCTGCATGTTGCATCCCTTGTACTTCTCAAGGGCGAGGTTCCATCCGATAACAGGGATGTCGCCGCAGATTATCATGTTCAGCTTCTTGCCCTCTGCCAGTTTCCTGTCGATGAAGGCGGTGAGATCCTTGGCAAATGTTATGCCCTCGTCACCGAGCAACTCGCGGTCCACGACATAGATGTTGGAATCCGGTTCCTGTCTCTTCAGTTCATCCTCCACGACCTTGACGAGCGTATCCAGGCCTTCGGTCGTGAGACCTGCGAGGGCCTTGTTGTCCTTGTTGGAGATGAAATCCGCTACTTTCGGACGCGGGTCCGATTCGGGAGGGCATGCGTTGACCATGGGAATCACTTTAATAATGTCCTAAAGGGTTTAAAATCACTGGCCCGGAAGGCTGATCACTTCATCTTCTTCTTGAGTTTAGCGATCTTCTTCTTGGCCTCTCCGTCACCGGCCGCCGCCTGCTTCTCGAGTTCGGCCAACTCCGCCTTCTTAGCCTGCTGTTTCTTCTCAAGCTGTTTCTTGGACATCGGCATTTGATATCACTGTTCTTCGAAAGAATGGCAGGATTATAAAAAGTCGAGCTTAGTGACCAGCGTGTTGGTACCGATCTTGCTTGAGAAGTGACCACAATGACATTGCTCATGCGGTTGGATCCTGTACTGGTGCCTATGAACTTTCCGGATCAGTCTTTACCATATTTGCAAAGAGACTGCATTTCAGTGATATCGATACGACCACCATATCATCAACACGCTGGTCACTAAGCTCCTAAAAAGTTGACAATGAAGAGGCCGTAGCTGCCACCGGTGCTATGATTCCACCCAGCTCTTTGATGGCTGCTGACCTTGTATCAACACCAGAATCGATCATCTTATCTCCAATTCAGCATCTGGTTTTGTCTACATAAACGATTGAGGAAGTTCCGAATAAAGATATGGATGACTGTTTCGAGACGGCTTCCAGTTGTTGTGTTATCATCTTTAATGTTAATTTAACATTAAATGATAACAGCGTTAATATACGTAAGGTCACTCCACCTCGTCCGCCTCGATCCTGTCAATCAGGACCTTCCAGCTACCCTTCTTCCTAGAGCCTTCTCTGACAAGGTACCCTTTCGTCTGCAAGGCGGAGACGATTGCACGTGTGTTACTGACACCTATGTTGCCTATCTCTGATACCTTACTCAGGGTCAGAGTAGGCTCCGTCATGAGGATAGAGAGTATAAGCCTCTCCTTTTCCGAGAGTGCCTCCTTACTCTGGCCGGCCGACAAGCTCCTTCTCCTATGGAATGGTATCGTCACCCTGATGTTGGAGCCGGATATGTCAAAGGCATCTCTCCCGCAACTCTCGACGATGACCGGGACCCCGTGCCCGGTATGCTCGGACAGACCCAGCCCGCGGAAGATCTGCATGAGGGATTCGTTCACTGGCATGCTCACGCCACGGAAGAAATCCTCGTCACTCTGACCGTAGGGGATAGACCCATAGGAAATGACTTCAAGCCTGTCATCGAATACATGGACGGCAGGGGCGATGCCCAGCATCCATGTGTTATGTACAACCGCGTTCACCCAGGCCTCCCTGAAGGATCCGATGTCGAACAGTTTCGTGTCCTTCCTCACAAGGGAGGACATATCCACCTCGGTATCGTTGATCGCCTCCAGATAATCCAGTACGCTCTGCATCTCCTTCATTATCGAATGGCCTGAGAAGTCCGTGGTGCGTTTGACCTCCCTGCGGTCGATACCACTGAAGATTGACACAGACAGCACGAATGGGTTCTGATCCGAAACGAGTTCCGCTACCATATTAAAGGATCCGTCGGGGCGAATGAGCCTCTGTCTCCTGAGAACGTTCTCTATATCCTCTACATGGAGCCCTCTCGCTCTCATCATACCTATCAGCTCGTCGAACGTGAGATCCTTAATGAAGGACGGGGCATCCATCAACAGATCGGTGAATGATTGGAACATCCTCCTGAGCTCTATCCTCGGGATGATCTTATTCTCCTCACCAGATCTTATGTAATAGCTGCCGCTCTTGGAATAGGGGCGATCGTTGCCCTCTACGGATACCGATATGCATCTGACACCTTCCTTCGGTTCTACAACCTCTATCTGCGGAATCAGTCTGGGTTCGATGAAGTTGGAAATGTCCTGCGAGATAGATCTGAGAGTGTTCTTCCCTATGTCAACGCCGACGGCCGTGCCATCATCCTTGACTCCGAAAATCACCTTACCCTTGCAGTGTTTGTTGAGCATCGCAACGAGCGCCACATATCCGTCCTGAGCCTCTGTCAAGGACTTCTTGTATTCGACATATTCAGTCTCGCGCCCGAAGTCTGGTGTCATAAAAAGGGATAAATGGTTTTATTATTTAATGTTATTTTAATGTTAAAATATCCAGATATGATGTGTCAACCGTCCCCACAGAATCGTTTACTTTAGTCAGCTGCGATACTCCAACATTTCCGCTGACTGTCTCAGCAGATCGACCACTTTCAGCTTCTGAGGGCATGCGTTCTCACACTTCCTGCAGCCGATGCACTGCGATGCCATGCCTCCTCCGGACACCGCATCCCTGTAAGCAGCTTTGGCCTCGTCCATCTGTCCGTTGCCCAGCTGCCTGTTGGCCGCTGCGAATATCTCGGGGATCCTGATCCTTTGGGAACAGCCTTCCAGACAGTATCCGCATGCGGTGCACTGTATCACCTTGGATTTACCCATCAGTATCTGGGCCTGGCGGATGACCCCCTGCTCCTCGTCGTTGAGTGGCTTGAAATCCTTCATGAAGCTGATATTATCCCGCATCTGCTCTATGTTCGACATACCGGACAGGACTGTGATTATACCATCCAGCGAAGCAACGAAACGGATGGCCCAGGATGCGTAGGACATGTTAGGATCGTAATTATCGAACAGCTTCCTGACCTCGGCCGGAGGGTTGGCAAGGGAACCACCCTTCACCGGTTCCATTACGACGATGGATTTACCGTGCTTCCTGGCGACCTCGTAGTTCGCCCTCGATTGGACAGAGGGATTGTTCCAATCCGCATAGTTGATCTGGAGCTGCACGAAATCCACGTCAGGATGTTCGGTCAGTAACTGGTCTAGGAGTTCCGGACCGTCATGATACGAGAATCCGTAGTGCTTGATCAGACCCTGCTCCTTCAGTTCCTTGACGTAATCCCACAGATGGAACCTGTCGTAGCGTCTATAGATGCTCTCCTTCAAAGAGTGCAGCAGATAGTAATCGAAGTATCCCGCCCCGGTGCGTTCGAGACTGGTCATGAACTCCTTCTTGGCTATCTTCTCGGTGGGGGCAGATATGAATGCGTTCAGTTTGGTAGCCAATATGTATGACTCCCTTGGATACCTGTCGACCAACGCCTTCTTCGTGGCAGATTCGGAACCGGGATAGATGAACGCGGTATCGAAGTAGTTGAAGCCGGCATCCATGAACATGTCGACCATCTTCTTGGTCTGTTCGATATCCGTGGTTGCCGTGATCTTCCTGGGAAGACGCATGAGGCCGAAACCGAGCTTCGGCACATCCTTTCCGAAATAATCTGACATCGGTGGGATTCTCCTGTGAGGGGTATGGAACGTGTTATACGTTGTAGGATATAACAGGACATTGTCCGTCGGAGATCTCGGTGCCTCTTCATGCCACAGGTGATGGTCTCGATCCATTCCTCTTTGACCTGATCTCCTTCGGATGGTCTGTCGTAGAAGCATCTCCTGGCGTAGAACCAGCCTTTGAAGGAGTAGGGGATGTCGTAACCGGTGCCGGTGATGCAGATGTACTTTTTTCCGTTCGGATCGGATTCTAGGGAGATCTTCATATCAGGGACATGATTTATGACCTGCTCCATCCTGTCGCGGATCATTGCGATGGATTGTTCGTCGGCATCGATGCCGATGACGCTGCCCTGATCGTCTACGCCTATGTAGATGTCCGCCCTGTTGTAGCGGTTCATCATCGCCGTCATGGACTTCAGAGCATCGTCCAGATGATCCATGTCGGTGATGAATTCCGTGGTGGCGCCCTCTGATGTGGGCGACATGAATGATACTATAGACAATCCAATCCGCGAGTGGACAAGATCAGATGTACTGTTGATACCGACGTTAGGAAGGTAGCTGCCAGATATTCCGCCGAGATCGACATGGACCCCGGCATCATGGAAACTTTAGGGACCAGACTTCCTCATTACCCATACGCGTTGGAACGGTGACGTATTGCAACAACGAGAATCACCGATTCGCTTTCACGGATCTGGGCACATACGCGGTAGTCTCCGACGCGATATCTCCATATACCGGCATACTGACCCTTGAGTTCTTTACCATGGATCCTAGGATCATCGCACCCTTCCAAATTCTTCCTTAACCAACTACGGATATAGAGGTTTACGGCATGATCCAGCTTTTTCAGGTTCTTGTAAGCTTCCTCATCCAGAAGCACTTTGAACGTCATTTGCGGTCGAACTCCTCGTCGAGCTCGTCCAATGTGTATGACTTACCTGAGGACTCGTAATCGGCAATGGATCTGAGACAGTACTCCAGATCGATCTCATCCTCGATCATCTCAAAGAATGCCCGGCGAAGGGTCTCGGATACGCTGATTCCGTGCACATTCGCATAATTCTCAATCAGGACCTGCTCCTGCGGGGTTACTCTTAAGGATATGGCCATAATACTGTATTACTATGTATTACATTTATAGCTTATGAGAAATGTACCAAGCGGGCTGTCTCTTCATGACGCGAGTGATCGTCTAGATCCATTCCTCTTGCACCTGATTACTTGATCAACACGCTTGCCACTCCGCGGCAGGACTTGAGCATCATGATGACGTTCTCATGGATCTTACCGTCGACGACGATCTGAAGGGTTGACCTGTCCCTCTCACCGTCGTCGCTGACCATTGCCTGTCTCAGGGTTATACCCGAATTATAGAGAACAGTTGTGACATCGGCGATGATGCCGGGGACCCTCGCATCGGTTGGGATAATAACGATAGCGGAACAGTTAATCTCGTCCGCGAGATCCACCATCGACAGCATCGGCTTCAGCTTGGAGAAGATGCGATCGAGTTCCGGCATCGATGAGATGTGCTCCAAGGTGGTCCTCACGACCCTCCTGTCCACCTCGCATGCGCGTGCGATACCGGCGTCCGTCTGCACGATATCGCCGCAGTAGGCGACACCGTCCTGGACCCTTATGCCGTATTCCAGAAGTTTCCTTGCGACCTTGCGCTGTGACGGATATCTCTTGAGAATGGCTGTTAGTTGGTCCATGCAACGGTAACGGCAAACATGGATATAAACGATGACGTATCGGATACATCAGGCACTTTTTGATATCTTTGATGAACTTAATAGTACAATTGTTTGGATCTTCAGACCCATGTATCAGGTAGTACGTTATCTTGGTCTGCGCCGATCGTGCCGACCATTTATTAAGCGGCTGATAGAGGCTATCAACACGGTGGCCGTAAAGAGCATTCAACGAAAGAACACTCATGCGACGATTAGATTCAAGATTTTCTATAAATCTACTACAATAGATTTTTTTCATAATTATTAAAAATTTCATAGCGCAATATATATTTATTCGAAATCAATGTTCATACCATGGAAAGGACTGTGAGAAGATCCGATTACTTGAAGCAATTACGGGCCTCGAAGGATGCCACCGGCGTAATCAAAGTAGTCACTGGAATGAGAAGATGTGGCAAATCCACTTTGATGGAGCAATTCATAGAAGATCTAATGTCCGATGGAGTCGATGAGGGCCACATATTCCATGTGAATTTTGAATCGTTCGAAGGGTATGATTTGATCTCTGCCGACAAACTCCGTACCAGGTTGAGAGAACTCCCCAGAAAAGGGATCGTCTACATACTCTTGGACGAGATACAGAACGTCGAAGGATGGGAAAAGATAGTATCGTCGCTGAAAGAGGTCACGAACTTCGATGTATATCTCACCGGATCCAACTCCGATATGCTGTCCACGGACCTCTCGACACACCTGTCCGGCAGATACATCGAAATCGAGATGCTCCCCCTGTCATTCGGCGAATATCTGGAGCTGCATCCTGGTGACAAAGAGTATAGATTCAACCAGTATCTCAGATACGGTGGCCTTCCCGACACGGAACCCGATAGGGGCGAGAGGCACAGCATGGGCTACCTGGAAGGAGTCTTGAACACAGTCCTTATCAAAGATGTGCTGTCCAGACTCAGAACTGACGACGTGAACAAGATCAGGGCGATAGCCAGATTTCTGTACTCCAACATAGGCAATGTGACAAATATAGCCAATATAGCGGAAGGTACCGGATTGAACCCAGGTACCGTGGAAAGATATGTGAATGGAATGGAGTCAGCTCTCCTGTTCTATCATGCGGAGAAATATGATATCGTCGGAAAGAAACTACTTTCGACCAATGGCAAGTACTATGCATCAGATATGGGTATGAGGCTGATGGCGCTACAAGGATCCGGCACTGATGATATGAGCAGACCGCTGGAAAATGTGGTGTATCTTGAGCTCGTTCGCAGAGGATATACAGTAAGGATAGGCTCATACCGCGATAAGGAGGTTGATTTTATTGCAATCAAAGGTAGCGAGGTCGAATACTATCAGGTCACATTTACCGCCTTGGAAGAGGAGACAAGGAAAAGAGAATTCAACCCGTTGCAATCGATTCGTGATAACTTCCCGAAGACTATACTGACCATGGATAGATTCAATCTCGGAAACTTTCAGGGAATAAAGGTCGTGAACGTTATAGATTGGATTCTCTGCCAGGAAAGATGATAGGTCTTTTCAATAATTGTGTCCGATTCCCGAAGCCTTTGACTCAGAGCAGGAGCCAGAACAATACGGCGGTCAGAACGAAACCGACGACCGCGCCTATCACCAGCTGCAGAGGAGTGTGCTTCTTCAGCACATAGCGGCTCCAGGCTATCGGAGGGAGCAGAAGGAAATACACGAGACCGAACGGCCAGAATGCCACCGATAACCCTATGGACGGTCCGATCACACCGCACGAATGGATGCTAATCTTCCAATAGCGGGTTATGATCATGATTACCGCGGTGACCCCCGCGTAGCATATCATCAGCACCGTGGCCAACCAGGGTGCGCCCAACAGGTACAGCAGCACGACGCCGATGGTGTATCCGAGGACTCCGGACAACAGCGGGATCATCCTGTCGTCCTTGTTCTCCACGTCCATCCTGTCGCTGTTGCCGTATCTCCTCGAGAAATACAGTATGATGACGACCGGCACGACCACCGAAGCGAGCACAGCGACCGCGGAACAGATGATCCCCTGGACGAGGTCATCCGACATCGCTATGCAGATGGCCACGAACGGTATGATGGAGAGGAACGGCGGCTGTCCCACCAGCGATACGATCTTCGCTATCCTTTCCGTCTTTGGTGAGATCGTTCCGTCGAACTTGTGCGTAGGGTCATGCATCCATACCACCCCTTACCTGCTGAAGTATCCTCTTGGTCTGCTCGCGGGTCTCCTCGGGGGTCTCGGGGTTGTTGATGACACCCTCAAGGTACATCCTCCTCCTGAGAGGGGTGCCCATGTTGCTGACCGCCTTGGAGATGTCCTCGATGGAGCGGACCTCGCTGATAGGTCTTCTTGTCTTGTTTCCCCTGAAGAAGGATCTCCTTCCCAGGATTCCGGGGTCTGCCTTGACCTCGGCATCGGTGAGGAACTTCTCGGGGTGTGCGCTCATGTATGCTGCCACAGCATCCTTGTTGGAGACAGGGGAATCCTTGTTCCCGAGGACCCTGTGGGCGTACTTTGTGGCCTTGACGCGATCCATGGATGCGAAAATGCCATCCACTTCTCCGGGCCTGAAATATCTGTTTGCCATAATTGACACCTTCCTGATTTCACTCTGCTTGGTGCCCCAGATCAGAAGAGCGTCGTGTAGGGAAAGAGT
>CALAVG010000353.1 GCA_937892275.1 uncultured Methanomicrobiales archaeon
AACGGTGTGATGGAAGGGTTCAACTCCGTCCTCCAGGCCTTCAAGGGAAGGGCCAGAGAGTACCGCAGCTTCGAAAGGTACCGTACGATGATCTATCTCAGAAGCTCGGGATTGTGCTGAGGTA
Source organism: uncultured Methanomicrobiales archaeon (assembly GCA_937892275.1). GTDB lineage: Archaea > Thermoplasmatota > Thermoplasmata > Methanomassiliicoccales > Methanomethylophilaceae > Methanoprimaticola. Next base: position 125 of record CALAVG010000353.1, read on the forward strand.
TACCGTATCCCCGGCGAGGAACGGAGTGACGAGCCCTTAGTGCCGTCGGAGACGGCTCCGCGAGCGTACAGCGAGCAAGGCATCGTTCAAGAATCTCACATTTCTACAGTCGGATGACGTGTAATCCCGGCCACGTGATTGCCTCACTTGACTGGCCCACTGAAATTCAGAAAGAACCGAAAATTATGCTCGCGATGCTAGGCTCGGCCCTTCTTTATCGGAGGAAGGGACTTTCCAGGGTGCATCGGAATAGGACGATTCATATAAAAAATTAGTTATAGAAGTTACTGTGTTCGGTAATTCTCCAGATTGAGCGCGGGCGATCGTTCTGAGATTGTTTTAAGTATCTGTACCGTCTTACAACTTTGATACATCAATAATCAATGCTGGTATTGATTATTGAAATCAAAAATGTCTATCTCGGAGAATCGGCGAGTTCGAGAAATAACGTCCTCATCCCGCCACTGGAACTGGCTTGATTGGGACGAGAACGGCCGATCCCACAGGACGGTATCGGCATGGATGGGGATGTTTCAGCAGATAAAAGGGATTGTGATGTTGACACGAATGCCATGGCGGAGTTCGCCAAGGCGCTTTTCGACCGTTCCTGGATGGAACGCATGGAGGAGGATCTCGCTGCGATGAACGAATGCAAGGTCGGGCATCCGTTCGTCTTCCCGGATTCGGTGATAATCTGGGGTCTGACGCTCAGGGCGGCGTTGGACATGAGCTACCGGATGGCCAGAGGCATCGTCAACGTGTTCCTAGAGGAGGCAGGGGTCGGTGGGATAAGCCTGAGCCAGTTCTATGCCAGATGCATGGAGTTGGCCATGCCGTGCATGGACGGCAGGGCGGACGTGGACAACAGGATACTGGCCTTCGGGAGATGCGATGTCACCCCGTCGGAGGAGGCCATCGGCGTGGCGATAGATTCCACGGGCGTATCCCTGAACAAGTACGGAGGGTGGCTGGCGCACAGATGGAACAGGAAACCGGTCTCGGGATGGGTAAAGCTCCATGCGGCTGTCAACGTGGAGACCAACCAGATCCTCTCCTATGCGATAACCGACGAATCCTGCGGTGACCCGACCTGTCTGGACCTGCTCATGGAGCAGGTCCTCTCGTCGGGTCACCGTGTGAAGAAGCTGCTGGCCGATGCTGCCTACGACAGCAAGGCCACATGGACGAAGTACTCGGATCTGGGCATCGAGGTGGCGATCAACATAAGATCGAGCCAACTGAAGAAGTTCGAGATGACCGACGGGCATTTCAAGGGAAGGTCGTACGGCTGCATGGAGAGGGGCAGCCAGATCAAGCGGATCAGGAAGGTCGGAAGGGACCAGTGGAAGCTGGAGATCGGCTATGGGATGAGGTGGAAGGTGGAATGCACATTCTCGGATCTGAAGAGGCTGTTCGGCGACATCCTGCGGGCAAGAGCCCGCTGGAACGATGTCGCTGAGACCTTCCAGAAGGTCCGCGTACTGAACATTTACAAGGGCTGTAGACAATCGGTTCAGGTGGGTGGTTGAATTACCGAACACAGTAATTTGTTAGTATCATTTTATAAATCCGTGTTGCAATGAAGACATGGATGCGATCGTTTAGGCCCCCGAAGGGGCCA
>CALAVG010000354.1 GCA_937892275.1 uncultured Methanomicrobiales archaeon
CCCCGTATGTCATCGTCGTCATCCGATCGCCTCAGATTCCGAGGTAGAACAGAGCTACCGTGACCACGATCAGCACGTATGTGGCGTATTTCTGGTACTGGAAGATGTAGGTCCTGAATCCAAACATCATGACCAGACTGATCGCCGCAATGATAGCGCAGATTATCCATATGACTCCGGGACCCATCGTTTTCTTCTCTGATTCCTCCTCGTCCAGAGGGTCGAATGTGATGGAGCTGTTATCACCGGTGGTGTATAGCGCATAGGATGTGACCGTACCGTTGTCGTTGGTCGCTCTTATCTTGATGGTGTACTCACCGTCGTTCTCGTAGTGGTGCTTGTAGGTGTAGTCCTGGAGGGCCGACGTGCTGGTTGTGACCTCGTTGGTCTGGCCATCTCCCCAGATGTATGTAATCTTGGTCGCCCTGGCAATTCCTACAGTGACCTGAACGCTGGTCTGGCCGTCCGAATCCGTGACGGTTACGGCCTTGGCGTTGACCATGAAGGGCTTCTCCAGGAAGACGAGATCGGCGAACACCCTGAGTGTGACGTTCTGGGAGTCCTCGACGGCCTCCCCCTTGTAGGTTCCGTACATCTTGACGCTGAAGGTGAAGTCCTTGTACTGCTCCGAACCCTGCACGCTCTTCACGAAAGTGAGAGTGCTGGTATCGAAGGTCATGGTCCTCTTGTTCTCGTCGGTGGACGTCCAGACGTCCACGGGGACGTTGTTGTTGATGAACTGGTAAGTCACATCTTCCAGGTCATTGGAATTGTCCAGGTTGGATACGATGGTGTAGGTGTTGTGCTCGGTGTCCCCCTTGAAGGTCTCGAAGAGGGCCGAAGAGAGGATGACCAGATGGCTGTCGATGACCACTGTGAATGTGGCCGTGACGACCTGCTCCTCAGGCGTGGTCGGCGTACCTCCGTGCCTGGCGGTGATCGTACCGGTATAGGTCCCCTCGTCGGAGGATCTGCCTGTCTCCACGTCCTCGGAGATGACGTCACGTGAGAGCTTGACCACATTGTTCTGGGCGTCCCATACGATGAGGTCCTGTGTGGCTCCGTCCTTCGTGATGGCGGAGCATGACAGCGAATAACCGCTGGTGGGCCCGGTGACGGTGGGTGTAATGATGGTCTTGGCCGATTCTCCGGCCATCACGCTGAAGTTCTCATGGTCCAGAGTCAACCCAAGGTTGGCGAATACCATGAAGTACAGGTGCTGGAAGGCGTACTGCTTGGTCTCGGCGTTGTTGGGGGCGGTCCATGTGGCCTTGAGGTGGAGGTTGTAATAGTTGCCTGATGCGGAACCTTCGGGGAATGTCCCTATCAGGGTGTCCTTCATACCATCCCCGGTCCCCCAGTTGATATATGTGCTGGCCGTGGATGAGGAACCATCCATGTCGAAGATCTCGATCACTGAC
>CALAVG010000355.1 GCA_937892275.1 uncultured Methanomicrobiales archaeon
CTCTTCCGATCTCTGTATCATCGTGACCGTTCAGGTACGCAGGGTCACGACCGATTCCAATCTGAACGTCACGATGATACAGGGCGAATCCGCGACTGTCCATCTGGACGTCATCGGATGCACCTATGCTGATCTGCAGATATATCCTGAGAATGCAGAGATAGCAACTATCGAATTCTCCACGGAAATTGGAAACCTGACCATTACCGGAAAAGCTGTCGGAGAGACGAAGGTCACAGCGTCCGTCGGAGATTCTGTAGTGGAGTTCAGTGTGACTGTGAATGAGATACCGCCGCATGATTCCGAGTATACTTTCACGCTCCGTATGTAGTACGACTACGACAAAGCGGATTACGGAACCTCGGGCCTTACCGCTTCCGACCTCAGGAGGGGCATAACCCTAACCGCCGCCGGGACCAACGCGGGAGAGGCCCTCGAGACCGCCCTTAACGAGGCAAAGATTCCCTGCCAGTTCTGGACCAAAGAGGACGGATCCATAAGGTATTGGGTGGATGGCATCCTCGGTCTCGGCGACGTGAAGATGGAAGGCGGTCTGTGGAAGTATTGGATTCAGTACCAGATCGTGGACGGGAACGAATCCTACAACCAGTGGTCTCTGGGATTCTACACCGACGGCGGGGAATTCTATCTCCTGTACAGTATAACCGAGGAGAGCGGACAGGCTCTCCATCCCGACGAGGAGGAACCGGAGATTCCCGAGCAGTTCGACAACTCCGGCTCCCAGACCACCATCGAGGTGAAAGAGAACGATGACGGTTCCACCACGGTCATCGCGGACTCCACATCCGTCATCGACGGCACCCAGACCGTATCGGAGATAACCACCAAGGAGAACGAGGACGGAACGACCACTATCACCGAGAACACGACGGTGACCAACCCCGACGGTTCCACGTCGACCACCAGTTCCGTCACCACCGTGGATGCCGACGGTTCGAAGACGACCGAGAGCACTTCCACCAACTCCGACGGCACATCGTCGGAGACCGTATCCACCGTCGAACAGACCGCGAACGGCACCGTCACCACCAGCAC
>CALAVG010000356.1 GCA_937892275.1 uncultured Methanomicrobiales archaeon
GTACACTGTTCGATAATTAACCCTCCAGCCTATCGGCTGATATATGCCACGGATTCAGGCCAGTGCTACCCCGTTCCCGGTGATTCCTATGATCCCCGCGCGGGTCACCTTGTATTCGTTGAATGTCAGGATCTTGGAGGCTATCTGCGCCAGCATCCCTGCCTTCGAACGGTTGGTCACGATCTCGCCCAGGAACCGTTTGAAATCGCTGAAGACCCCCTCGCATTTCCACCGTTTACCGTAACCCGATACCTTCTTCCATTCCCGATAGGGGAGGCTGCACCACAGTCTGGCGGCCTCCCCCCTCGCCTCGCACCCGTTCTTGGTCGGTCTGGTGTTGGATCTGAAACTCGTGACGAACCTGTATCCGTTCTCCCTGCACAGGTAGATCCAGTTGTCGTTCGAGGAATACGCCCCGTCCGCATACACCGTATCGAACCTGTGCCCCTTCTCGGAAGCGACCCCGACCAGCACCCTGAGGAGCGGTGCGTCACCGACGGAATCGTCGGTGACAGCATATGCTATGATCTCCCCTGAATCCACATCGCTGAGCGCATGCAGCTTGAGCCAGCCGAGGTCCTTCGGACCGGTGTCCCATTTCTTCTTACGCCAGAGGGACGTACTCGAAAGGTTCAGTCCGGTGGAATCTATCCCCACGCTGCGGACCCTCTCCGATACGTTTCCGCAGGCTACGACCGCGAAAACGCCCTGCCTGTGCCCTTGTTGCACCGTCTCCCCGGCGATCCCCTCTCCGATGAGTGCGGCCCTCTCCTGGAGACGGGAATAGGAGGGTGAAGGGAGCCCGAAGAGCGCCATGATGGAAGACGACAGCCCCGATACCAGACGGAACGACAGCCCCGTGAGGGCCATCACCCTGAGGATCCAGATTATCAGCGAATCAGGGAAATCGTATGGTCTCCCCACCTTCCCGCGGTTCATCTCCTCCAGCTCCGCGACGAACATGGGGACCCAGTTCCACATGGCGAAGACCATCCTCCCGTATTCGACGGCGGAGATGTTGTTCCCCCGCATCTCCTCGCGGGTGGGGGACCTGGGTTCCTCCCCGGGAGGTGCCGGTGCCTGCGCGAATGTCCCCCGGACCTCCAGGTCCTTCGGGGTCGATCTGTCCTTGCCGTCGGTATTATTAAGTTTGTTACGCATACTGTTCTTCGTCATCTGAACCACCTTTCCCAGATGGCCGCCCCTTTGGTCTGCTAAAACGTCGGGGGCGTTCTCCTTCTGATTTTCGAGTGAGCCAGCAGTCTGTTCTCAGCACTTGCACCGTATGCTTTTCTAGTATAAATAACCGAAAAATCTAAATATCAGAATTCCACAGGAAACGTAGGTTTATTTAAATACTGTTTCCACTCGAGATTTTACATCGGGGGATCCAACCCGGAAAAATCCCTTCCCGGGAAGGTCGCCGATCGCACCGTATCGCGCCCGGCGAATTGCCGAACACTGTAGATGACGAGATGTAAAATACATGCAATTATTGTAATAATTACTGGATGCAAGCATCGCATGAGGATTATCCATGGATACCGCGGCATTGATCGTGCTGATCTCCGAGACATTGTTGATCTGGGGATTGCTGACCGCGGCCCAGTTCCCTCTGAGGAGGGGGGATCACAGAATCGTTCGCACGGCGGTATTCGCAATAAAGGCGTTCCTGATCCCGGTATCGGCTCTCCTGTGGATAAGCATCGACTGGTTCCTGCCATACGCCTTCGGCTCCATCGCATGTGCGGTTTATATCGCATTGCTCGGGGATGTGCTCGCAAGCCTCATCGAATACGTCATCCGCCAGATAAGGGCGGACAAGGATGACG
>CALAVG010000357.1 GCA_937892275.1 uncultured Methanomicrobiales archaeon
CTGATGCCATCCTCAGCCATTTCTTGGCCTCTTCGACATCGGGAGCAACACCGTTACCGCCGAGATAGCAGTATCCCACCATGAACATCGCTCCGGGAACACCGGAATTAGCGGCTTTGAGGAATAGTTCGAATGCGCCGCTGGCATCCGGAGGATTGTCTCCGTAGCCTTCTGAGACCAGATACGCCAATCTCTCTGATGAGAACGGATCGCCCATGTCGGAACCCTTTCTGTACCATTCTGCAGCCTGCAATGTGTCTGTTTTGGTGCCCGTTCCGAATTCATAGCAGACGGCGAGATGGAACATCCCGTTGAGGTTGCCGTTCTTCGCAGCGGCGCGGTACATCTTGAAGGCCTTGGCCTCGTCCTTGTCCACTCCCAGACCCTCCTGGAAGAGGAATGCTAGATTGGTACGTGCCTCGTCGTTTCCTTGATTAGCTGCCAAACGGAACAGCCTGGCCGCCTCTGAATAATCCTGCGGGACCCCGATACCGTCCATGTACGCTAGACCGGCATACATCTGTGCGTCGGGGATCCCGTCCTTGGAGGCCGCGATCGCCATCTTTGATGCCTTCTCGGGATCGAGACCGTCGTATTCTCCCTGCATGTACATGCGTACCAGGAGGGTCATTGCTTCGGTCTGGCCTTTCTCGGATGCCTGTTCGAGATACTCGTAACCTATGTTCTCTTCCTGTTCGATGTCCCAACCGAAGAGATAGGCCATCCCGAGCGCGTACAATCCGTCCGGATCACCGTTCTGGGCCAGCTCCCTTACCTCTTCGATCGATAGCTCCTCCTCACCGTTCGGGGTGTGGAAGACGAAGCCTCTATTCTCTTCTTCGGACATGTGAATCCCTGAACATGACTGTATCATAGATCGATACCCGTGCAGTCCGGAAATGGAATCTTGCATGGATGATAAAAACATGCCCACTCTGCGTGCTGATGCTCTCCAGATCCCCATACTGTAGCCAGTTCGTAAGCATAAAGGAATGGACGAATATGCTCATTCTCGCGATAATTACAATAACGAACTCTGCCATATGAGTTCCGATAACATGTACTCCAAGGTCCTTGTCGTGATCGACATGCAGAACGATTTCATCACCGGCCCTCTCGGCAACGAAGAATGCGTGGAGGCCGTCAGCAAGGTCTGCAGGACCATCGAACACGGGGATTATGACTTCATCTATGTAACCATGGATACCCACGGGAAGGATTATCTCAGCACCCAGGAAGGGGTTAACCTCCCAGTCGAGCACTGCATACTCGGTACCGAAGGCTGGCAGCTTGTTCCGGAGGTCCAGGAAGCCTTGGGTTCCAAGAAATTCAGAGCTTTCGTCAAAGGGACATTCGGCAGCATCGATCTTGCTGAAGCCATTGCTCAGGAATGCTCCCCGGATGCGGAGATCAACTTCATCGGCGTGTGCACGGATATATGCGTAATAAGCAATGCCATGGTGGTCAAAGCCAGGAACCCGGAAATGAGGCTATCCGTGTTATCTAAAGCATGTGCCGGAACTTCCAAGGAGAACCATGAGGCAGCGCTTACTGCCATGAGGAGCTGTCAGATCATGACAGTCTGAACTCTCATTCTTGCCGGATGAGCCACTTTTTGGTTAATGTCCTAAGGTATTGAAATTTCAGTGACCGCCCGTGTTTCAAGGGGTCACTGAAATTTCAACTTCATTGCTTCTTGCGGTTCTTGAACATCTTGATGGCTGCAGCAGCTGCGTCGAGATCGATATTCAATCCGTCGCCTTCATGCTCCTCTTCCCATCTGGTATCTTCACTGTTCTTCTCCGCTTTTTTGAGGAACTCTCTCAATCCCATCGTGAGTCACCGAATATGAATCGGTATAAGTGATTAATAAACCTTGGACAGGGAAGGTCGGATCATATGAAAAGATCAGAACCTGAACCTCATATGCATGAGATCGGAACGCTGACAGCATGTGCATGGTCCGCTGTCCTCGAATCCCATACGGTAGCACCTGTTGATGTTGCCTCCGGTCGGGTCGGGAGCGTGAATGTCAACGGCATCAGAACCGCTGTTCTGGGCCAATGCCATCAAAGATTTGATCATCGCCTCGAATGTGCCTTCAGGGGCATCGTCCAGGGTGAATGCGTTGTCCACCAGGAAGTTCCTGTTCGATCCCGACCTGCATCCTGCCAGTCCGACAGCCCTTCCGTTCTCCACCGCGATGACGCAGATGTTCTTAGGGTCGGTGTATCTGGAGAGCATCTCCTGCGAGAACTCCTGGCCGGAGTATTCCCTCAGGACGGATTCAGTGAGTGCTGATTCGTTTGATGCGATAAGGATCTCAACCATGAGACATCCATAATCAACACTGTTTATATCTTGGTTGGTATCCACACCAGCGTTGATAGCATGGCAAAGGAGCATTTCGATATATGGAGCGCTACGGCGACATCGTCATGGCGATCTCCAACTGTGTGTATATCAAAACAAAGAACTGCGACAAATTGAACTGCATGGCCATAGAATAGGGTACCATGGGAAACTCTTCATTAAGGCACCAGGGGGCGGGACTCATCTGCCTCTGTGCGTCCTCATATGTTCTGCGATGGTACGGATGGTGTCCCTGTCGATATCCTTCCTTTCCAGCGATTCCATGCCATAGCGCTTCCTTATAGCCTCGATCATGCTATCGGTGGTACCATCGTCCTTCTCTGCACCCATAAGGGCATCCAGAGTGGTCTGATTGGCGTCAGAGCGGACCAGGTTGTATACGGCTATACCTATGCGTCTGATGGTACGGAAAGGCACCTCGTCGAAGAGGGACATGGCGACCTCATGTATCTCGGTAGCACTTGTGCACTTCTTGGTGACCTTGTTCACGTTGAACGGTGTACGGTCGCTGTATGATCCGACGACGAACACGCCTCCTCCGCGCTTGTTGTACTTGGCCATGTTCTCCGAGATGTCCACAGATATCAGGAACAGTACATCGGAGATCAGCCAATAATCGTCCACATCCTTCAGGAACGTCAGGCTCCTGCTGATGGATTTGGAATCCTCAGGGGTGCGTGGTGTTACGACCCTATCATCGATACCATCTGCAAGGTCCAGGATCCTTTCGGCCTGATTGCCCAGCAGTTCGATGACATCTGACCTGTGCTCGCGCACATCCCTGACGGTATGCAATCCGATGGAATACAATCTCTCATATGTCCTGGGGCCGATTGAATTAACCTCACTGATGTCACGGTCGCCCATCAGTTCGACGAAATCTGCCGGACTCAGGAGCTCGAAGTAACCATTGGGTTTCAGCTCCTCGCTTCCGGTCTTGGCGGATACCATGTTGTATCCGAGACCGACAGAGCATCCCATGTGCATCTCGTCCCTGACCCTGTCCTGTATCTCGTGAGCGAATCTCCTGGCGGTATCGATATCCCCTGCGGATTCGGTGACGTCCAGATATGCTTCGTCGAGCATTACCGGTTCCATGGTGTCGGTGTATTCCGACCAAAGGGCGTGGAGCTCCTCGGATACCGCACGGTACTTCTTCAGATTCCCGTTGATGAACACCGCATCCGGACAGATGCGTTTGGCCTCCGAGAGGGACATCGCAGAATGTAGTCCCCTCGCTCTTGCCTCATAGTTGCAGGTACCCACGACCTGGATCTGGTCAGAAGGGGACAGTACGGCTACAGGTTTCCCGACAAGAGATGGATCGTCCCTCATCTCGACTGAAGCATAGTAGCAATCCATGTCCACGTGTATGATCATACGGTCCAGAATCAGCACCTGATAACGTCATCTCATACTGCTCTAATAATACTGTCTCAGAGACATTTGGCTCCCAGGAGGACCACGGCCACATCATGGGTGTAACCGAACATGTTGTCGAGGTATTCCACACTGGAAGTGCAGGGGAAGAACACCTTCGCTTCGATTCCCTCTGGAAGGCATTCAGGCCTGTAGCTGGCCGCCTTTATGAGACACTTCATCTCGCCTCCGGACACCTTGGTCACATCGAAGAAGATGTTGTCGGATATCCAGATGTAGTTCGGGGAATCGTAGAGATGCTTCTCGGCGAGGTTGATGTCGTGTCCGACGACCGTACCTTCGCTGTCCACGAGATCCATGAAAGGCTCCGGTTCGAATGAGGACAGATGATCGTCGAAGAACATGATCAGGCTTATCTCGCTCTCGACGACATCGGTGAAACCGATCGGGTGGACCGGAAGGAATCCGTTGGCTGGGGCAGAGAACTCGAATTTGGAAAGGTCCGAGATGATGTCGTCAGAAATCGCTTCGATGCGGATGACGCCGGGCATACCGGACAGGATCCCAATCAACTCCTCAGGTCTCAATGAGAACGGACCTCGGTGTGAGAATAAACATGTTCGCTTAAGAGTATACATCCCATAGGGTCGTAAACGCATTAACGATGATCTAGTGGCCTGTATAGTCCAGTGTCCATTGACTGCCTTCTATACAAATAAGATATAAAACTACGAAAAACAGATGAAAGCGAACACAACCACATCCGTCATCAACATGGTGGAGGTCGTTTCCGCAGCGATCGTGGGATTGATATTCTACGGAGAGGCGCTGGACATCTTTGATTATATTGGACGGAGCTTAGTGATCAGTGTGTTGGCGGTATGGTGGTCGCATCGATATCGCTGAACTGCAGTCCCTTTGCAAATATGGTAAAG
>CALAVG010000358.1 GCA_937892275.1 uncultured Methanomicrobiales archaeon
GCAAGACCCATCCGTCGTCGTAGGATATCTTGAGTCCGTCGGTCCTGTGCAACCTGTCTGCGAAATGCCTCTTGGCCATCTCGTCTATGCCCTTCTGCTTCATGTCGTCGGGACATGCCACGGCGACCTTGATCGTCTGATATCTGGGTAATCTGTCGACCTGGGCCTGGATGGGACCGTTCTTGGCCACGAACTCCATCATCCTGGCGGCGGCCATCGCTCCATCCCTGCAGAACTGGTGGTCCGCGAAGATTATGCCTCCGTTGTCCTCCCCGCCTATGGGTGCTCCGGTCTCCATCATCTTACGGGCGACGACGGGTGAACCCACAGCGGTGCGTATTGTCTCCCCGCCTTCGGCGGATACGGCATCCTCGACCATGTTGGAAAGGGCCACCGTGGAGACAAGCTGCTTCTTTCCGGAAGCGTTCCTCATGGCGAGAATGGCCAGCAGAGCCAGACCGATGTCTCCCGGGAGGTATTCACCCGTATCGGAGACGAAGACGCAACGGTCCGCATCACCGTCATGGGCGATACCGAGGTCCGCATGAATCTCCTTGACGGTCTCCATGAGCTCTGTGAGGTTCTCCTTCACAGGCTCACTGTAATGGCCGGGGAACATACCATCGGCCTCACCATTGATGACCACGGCCGAGACACCTAGCTTCTCCAGAAGAAGAGGTGATGTGTGCACTGATGCTCCATTCGCACAGTCCAGGACGATCCTGAGATCCGCCTTCCTTATGGCCTCCACATCCACCTTGGATACGATCGATTCGATGTATCTCTCGCCTGCGTCGTCGACACGAGTGATGTTGCCGATCCTGTCCCATGATACAATATCTACACCTTTCTCATATACCTCCTCAATGGCGGACTCCTCCTCGCGGGAGCATTCCGTACCGTCACCGGACACGCATTTGATGCCGTTGAACTCGGGAGGATTGTGTGAAGCTGTAATCATGACACCTGCGGTGACATCGTCATGGGTCTTCACGAAGTACTGCAGAGCAGGCGTCGGGACCATACCCAGATCGATGACGTCGACACCCATGGACATCAGTCCCGAGGATACCGCAGAGAAGATCATCGGCGACGATATGCGGGTGTCCGCAGCTATGGCGATGGGTCCCGGACCTAGGACATAAGCAATGGCCCTGCCCACATTCATGGATAATTCGCAATCGAGGTACTCGTTGGCGATTCCGCGGATCCCGTTCGTGCCGAACATCTTCATTTGATCGCCGATGATATCGGATAAAGGATATAATCAAATTTCGAGAGATCTCACTGACTGCGGATCCTTCTCTTAAGTTCGGAGATGACAGGGGTGACCTCCGGGTCTATACCTGCGGCCTCGGCTATGTAGACTGTGAGATAATCCCCTAGGATCAACGCACGGAACAGCCTCTCCTCATGGGAACTCCCCCCTATGGCGACGAAATCGAACGGGAATCCGAGGGATTCGATGTTCTTCACGGCCCTCTTGACAAGTCCGTTGCCTGCGAGGTCGTCCTCCCCCGCGAGCACGATCAATCTCATCCTCTTGCCCTTGTAGGATGCCCATGGGGTGGTCTCGAAATAATTGAACTCCGAAAGGGATGTCTCGAAGCAGATCGTCTTGGCATTCTCGTTGAATGCCGCCCTCCATCTCAACGATACGGGCTTGAACTTGTTCTCCGTGCACAGCACCGGGACGCAGTCGGAATACTTCTGTGCCAGTAGGTGTGCCCTCGACCCCGGGATCTCAAGATAGTTCCTGAAGTTCTCCAAGGACGGGAGGCACTGCTTCATCCTGTCCCTGAACTCGGGATGACCTATGGATGCCATGATGCCGCCGAGGTATCCGATCATGTATCCCGCGGAATACCTGGGCTCGAAACCGGACGGTACGGAGAGCACGGTGTAACCGTCCCTCTCGCCCATCTCCTTGAGCTTGCCGCCTGATGTTATGACTATGATGGGGGAACCATACTCCTTGCACCTCTCGTACATCTCGAGGGTCTCCTCGGTGTTTCCAGAATATGATGAGATGATGGATAATGTGTTCTTTCCGACCCAGCGGGGAACGATGGGGGACCTGTTCATGCTCATGGTTATGTCGCAGTACCTGGAACAGCATCCCGCGACTATGTTCGCCGATATGGCGGAACCTCCCATGCCTCCCATGAAGACGCTCTCGATCTTTCCGTCAACATGGACATCGGTGTCCAGAGTGTTCCTCAGATCATCGAGGAACTCGTGCAGTCTGGCCCTTGCCTGCTCAGACATCACTGGGCCTCCTTCATTATGCTGATGACCGCATCTGCCAGGATTATTCCCTTGATGCCTCTCTCCATGAGCCTTCCGTTGAGTCCTATGATTTCGATGTTCAGATCGTATTCCGGCAATATTTCCGTCACGGTACCGACGATCTTGTCCAATAATTGTGATTCTGTCTGTGTCCTTAACAGCAGGATGACGAAATCCCTGCTGTCCGAGTCCTCGGTCCAGCTTACGATCTCGTTGTGGTCGAATTCAGGGAGTTCGCCTGAGAACGCCAATCTCCCGAGGACCTGGTTGATGAGCATCTTCCATCTCTTGTGGACAGCCCTGAGCTCTCCTATGCAGTAGATCACCGGGATTCTTCCGCCAATGAATCCAGCGAGATGTCTGGCATATTCGGAATCCCATATCGAGTCCCTGTATTCCGATATCCTCGGAAGGGCCTCCATCATCGCCTCGCAGATGCCTCCGATACCCATAGAATCGTAAAGGTTTGCCAAGATCCCTATCTCGTAACCGGTGGCATCGCTGTTGGACAATCCCTGCGGTAAAAGAAGCAGCTGATCCCCGTTCTTCTCGCACAGTTCCCTGAGCTTCCCTCCGGACGTTATGCAGTGGATTCTCGAGGTGCGCTTCTTCGCGACGCTGTAGACCTCCTCGATCTCGGGGCTGTTCCCGGTGTAGGACATTATAACGACATCCACAGTCTCATTCACCCATGCTGGCACCATGCGGTCGACTATGGTATGGACCTGGACCTGCGAGTTCTCGAAAATGTATGATGACACGACATCCGCGGCTATGTTGGAAGCTTCGAAATTGTACAAACAGATGTTGTGGGCGGGCCTCTGGGCCGGTATGATGGTATCCAGTGAATCACGGATATGCTCCGGCAGGAATCTTGTAGGTCCGTCAGACATGTTCATACCGACCATGGGTTCACGTTAGATAAGGGTTCGCTCATCGCAGTTACCCGCCTGCATCCGGGATAGTGCATAGGAAGTCTTATCAGATGAACCTTCTACTCCACATACAGTACGGGGACCGGATCATGCTGGAGTCAAGGATATACGTAGGGCTTCTCGACAAGGACACCCGCAAGCAGATGTTTGACATCTCTGATTACAAGCTGCGTCTCAGGGAGATATGCAAGGTATACAAGGCCCCGTTCTTCGTAACCTTCATGGAAGGGGGTTATTTCCACGATGACGGCAGCTGGGTGGAGGAGAACTCCCTTATGGTCACACTTCTGAACGTCCCCGAGGATACAGTATATTCCATCGCCAGGGACATCTGCGAGAAATTCCACCAGGAATCGGTCATCATCGTGATGGACATTGTGGTCGACTACAATGTCCGCAGCGGACCAGAGAACAAGAGGTCTTGGAACTCCCTCGTGAGAAAGATACGTTCCTTCATCGGAAGGCAATGAATCGTGACACAAGTACCGATTCAACTCAGATTCATAATAAATATCATTTGAACGCTTCTTGGACTCATGAACCAAAAGGTGCTCGGATTGGTATTGGCCTCGCTTGCGGTGTTCTCGCTAGCGTTCATAGTCTGTGCTGCCGACACCGTAATGGCCGAGGAGAATGACGGGGACGATCCGGGATCGCCCATCGACTACCTCCGTGGATACGTCTTCGAGATCCCGCCCCAGCAGGACCGTGTCCCCATACAGGGATTGGCAATTACCACATGGTTCTCAGTCGGCGAGAGTTACGAGAAGTACGAGACCACCGTCACCGACGACAACGGTCTTTTCAGGGTCAAATACGACCCCAGCGTCAAGTACATGTCCTTCGATCTTGACGAATACACGGTCAAAGGATGGTGCTCCGAGCTCCTGAAGACCGGGGATTCCAACATGTACGAGATATCCCTGCAGTCCGAGAGCGAATCTGGAGGAGTGCATGACCTTTTCGACAACTCCGGTTACACCGCCATAGTTTCCCGTACCATCGGAACGATCTTCGGTACCGTGGCGACAGAGAGGGGTAACGCCATAGTTCCCCTGAGCGGGGCGGATGTCACGATAAAATCATCGTCGACGATCCTCACGACCACAACCGACGATACCGGTTACTTCTTCTTCAGCTGCCCCAGCGGGACAACCTATGAACTGTCCATATCGGCATCCGGATTCAACGGCCTGTCGATGGAGGATATAGAGCCTTCTCAGAGCGCATACGACTACAGGCTCACGGAGAAGGATCACATCATCATATTCGGATTGGACCTCACCCATACTCTGGAGTTATTCGGTCTGCTGATCCTCGTACTGATCGCCACCATTACGATATACTTCGTGAAGAGACCCAGCACCGCTGATTCCATCGCAGTCATCAACGACCTTCCGGTCGTCAAGATTGAAGAGGAAGACGACGAATCAAGGCCTGACGAGTGATGAATTGACCTTATCGTAAAGACTGTTGCCGTTGGCATCGATAGCTACGACCAACGGTCCGAACTTGTCCGAATCGAATCTCCACATGGCCTCCGCCATGCCTAGGTCCTGCCATTCGACTCCGACGCACTTGCGGAGACCCTCTGCGAGACTGACTGCTGCACCTCCGGTAGCAGCCAGGTAAACGCATCCGACCTCCTTCATGGCCTCGATGGTATCCTTGGACATACCTCCCTTGCCGATGACGGCACGGACGTGGAACTTCCTTATGAAATCGGGTTCGAGCTTGTTCATCCTGGCAGATGTGGTTGGTCCCGCGGCAACAACGGCCCAGGATCCGTCATCCCTCCGCCTCATGATGGGTCCGCAGTGGAAGAGAACGGATTCCTCAATGTCCTTGGGGACCTCCTTGCCTTCCTTGACATATTCCATGGCACGGATGTGCATCTCGTCGCGTCCTGTGACGATGAGACCGGAGATATAGCAGGTGTCGCCGAGCTTCAGGGACCTGACGGTCTCCTCGGAAAGGGGTGCCTTGAGCGCTATCAGAATTTCACCCCCTGGGAATACTCCACTCCGTTGTCGGTGATCTTGGCGGATGCACGGCGGGTGGCCCAGCATCCGATGTTCACTGCAACTGGAAGACTAGCGGTGTGACATGCACACTTTTTAATCCTGACACCCAAGGATGTAGTGGATCCTCCGAGCCCCATCGGTCCAAGACCGGATGAGTTCAATGCGACGAAGACATCCTCCTCGAGCTTCCTGAGCACCGGATCGGGGTTCTCCTCGTCGATCGGAACAATAAGGGCCTCCTTGGCCATTGAAACGCATACATCGGATGTCCCTCCGATACCCACCCCGACGATCGTCGGGGGACAGGGGCGTCCTCCTGCGTCCAGAACGGAGTCTATGATGAACTTCTTGATTCCCTCGACACCGTCAGCGGGGTTGAGCATCGACAGACGAGTCATGTTCTCCGAACCCGCTCCTTTGGGGAGCACGGTGATCTGCGTGAACTCGTCGTCGGTGGGGATGCAATGGATTATGGGCATGCCGGGACCGAGGTTGGATCCGCAGTTCTCACGGGTGATCGGGTCCACGGTGTTGGGCCTGAGAGGGATTTCCTTGGTGGCCCTCTCGACGGCCTTGGCGATGTCCTTGCCAATTGAAGAATCGAATCTGCCCTTGACATAGAACACCGGAATTCCGGTATCCTGGCACATAGGGACTCCGATGTGCTCCGCCTTCTTGACGTTGTCCATGATGGCACCGAGCTGTGTGTAAGCGATCTGATTCTGTTCCCATCCGGAAGCGGCCTCCATGGCCCATCCGATATCCTCGGGGAGTTTAGTGTTCGCCAGACGCAGAAGATTGTATACGACGTCCTCTACAGGCTCGGGCAGTTTTATCATAAGGTACTGGAGGTAACGACATGTATTTTACAGGTCCGCTCTGTGCTCAGGGACGGCCGAGGGAGTCATGGATCATGACCGTTCTCTTGCCTATCTTCTGGTCCATCACCAGATCGGCATCGACGTTGAACACGATGCGCATGTTCTCCGGCGTGAGTACCTCCTCTGGGGTGCCTACGGCGAAGATCCTGTGGTCGTGGATCATGACTATCCTGTCGCAGTACCTGGAGACCAATGGAAGGTCGTGGGATACGATGACGACGGTCATCCCGCTCTCCTTGGAGATAGAACTGACAAGTTTCAGGGCATCGAACTGCATGCTGATATCCAGATGCAGGGTAGGCTCGTCCATCAGGAGAATTTGAGGCGTCTGGGCTATCGCCCTTGCGATAATGACCCTCTGCCTCTCGCCTCCGCTCATAGTGTTTATGAGTCTGTTCCTGTAACCACTGAGGCCGGTCTTCTCGATGGCATCGTCGATTATGCGGGAATCCTCCGAGGATTCTCCTCCCATCATCGACTGGAAAGGCATCCTTCCCATTGCTACGATGTCCCTGACGGTGAATGCGAAGTGGATCTCATTGGTCTGGGGAACGGCCGCGATCTTGCTGGCTATATCCTTCTTGGTGAGTTCCTGGAGGTCCTGGCCGTCGAGCATGACGACTCCACCCTTGGGCGAGAGGTTCTTGTTCAGATTCTTCAGGAGGGTGGTCTTTCCGCATCCATTGGGACCGAGGATACCGATTATCTCCCCGTCCTTTATCGGAAGGGTAATCCCGTCGAGGACGAGATAGTCCTCGTATGTGTACCTAAGATCCTTGACCTCGAAGCTCAATTCCAACCCACCTCCCTGCGTCTCCTGATCAGCAGATATACGAATATGGGTGCTCCGATCAGCGCGGTGGTCACTCCTATAGGCAGTGTACCGAACTGCGGGGCGATGACGTGCGATATGTAATCGCAGATGAGTATGAAGCATGCTCCACCTATGAGGCTGAGAGGCATTATACGGCGGTTGTCCGGGCCGAGGAGGATCCTGATTATGTGAGGGATGACGAGACCGATGAATCCTATCACTCCCACGAAGGACACCGCTGCCGCGACCACCAATGTGGAGAGTACCAGTACGAACAATCTGACCTTCTTCACGTCGACTCCCAGGTCGAGAGCATGGGCATCACCGAGCATCATAGCGTTCAACGGTTTGGCCTGATACATCAGCAACAGAGAACACAGGACGATCACCGGAATCATGAATGCAATCTCGTTCCAATCGGCGTTGCCGAGGTTACCCATGGTCCAGAACACTATGCCTTCCAACTTATCCCCAGAGATGAAGGTCATGAATGATACCAGTGCGGACATCAGCGATGACACAGCGACTCCGGATAGGATCAGCGTCTCCGTACGCACGGTCCCACCTGCGCGTGCCATCGAGTAGACCAAGGCCATGGTGATGAAACAGGTGACAAATGCCAGGATAGGTGATGCAATTAACGACGGGATGAAAGGTATGGTGAAGATGATCCCTGCAGCCGCTCCGAGGGAGGCTCCGGACGAGAGACCGAGGATATACGGGGATGCAAGAGGATTTCTGAATACAGCCTGCATGGCGGATCCGGTTATCGCCAATCCTGCTCCCACCAGGATACCAGCGACCACACGAGGTGCGTTCTGGTCGCGTACGATCCTCTCCGATGCCCATGAACCGTTTCCGATTAGGGCATCCCAGACCTCCTGGAATGAATATGATACGTTGGCGGACACCCATGAGAGGTCCTTGAAGATACAGAATACCGCAGCTATAATCAATGCTATTACCGCTATGATCGTCTTCGTCCTGCTCTCCATGGTATCAGGGTCTCCTCCAGATGAAGATGTATGAACCGATTATGGCCACCAGTACCGTTCCAAGCCCTGCGAGGAAGTATTCGACTGCCCCAAGTTCCGTTTCCGCATCAACTGAAGGCACATCTCCCTCGAAGATGTCGGGGTACATGGCGCAGGCCATGGTCCAGAGGCCTTCGGAGCTCTTCAGTGTGTAATTGTTCCAAATACTCTGCAGAGGGACGATTGTCGCCTTGTCGCCGATCTGTGCCTCGAGCATCTTCAGCTTGTCCTGATCGGATACTATGCTGTTGTCGGCGAACGCTATGCATCCGGGGTGCTCCGAGACAAGTTCGGTGAGGTTGGTCTCATATGTGCTGGTACTCTGCGATGGATCCAATGTTATTGAATTCCCGCCGGCCGCTATTATCATCGAATTGGCGAGGGACCCTTTGTTACCGACCTTGAACACATTGGCGGAGAATGTCACGTAGAAGGCATCCTTAGGCGCAGGTGATTCCTTCGCCAATTCCTCCTTAACATAATCTGAAATGTACTCCATGTCCTCGACAGGTTTCACGACCTTTCCGTTGCATACCATGGAGATTGTCTTTGCAAAACCGATGATATCCGCGTATTCGGTGATATCCGACCACTGCATGATGTTCCTGAACCCGTTCTCCTTCAGGTACGGAACGATGTTGTTCCTGTACGTCTCGGAACCGGTGACGACGATGACATCACTCTCGATATCGAAATTGCCTGTATCCGGATCGGAGACGTAGATGATATCCTTCTTCAACTGGTCTATCCCGCTGGAGTAGATGTTACCGCCTGCGAGGACCTTCCCCTCATCCACCAGGGTCCTGAGACCGTCGAAAATGGAATCCGTATTCCTGTAAGCGTAATTGTCGCATACGGAGATCTTGTCCAATGCGCCGACACCGATAACGGTGGCGGTTATCCCTGTACCTACGGTGATGATCCTGTCAACGGGGCCGTCCAAGGTGATGACGTTTCCGATACCGTCGGTGACTATTATCCCGGCTCCGTCGGATTCTTCTGCAAAAGGGGTCACAGCCATAGCTAAGAGCAATGCAACCAGAGCAGCAGCCATCACCGTCTTCATGACCTTCAGTAACACGAATACTCTATAAAGTGTTATGTCTCACGGTACCAGGTACAGGACATCGTCGATGACGACCGTCCTCACGGTGTCGCCACACTCGTATCCCTCCGGGACCCTCAGGTCCACGGTGGAGTAGTTGTCGGGATGGAGGACCTGTATCTCGTTGCCCATGATGTTCACAACGGTGGCCTCTTTCAAGTCGTCCTCCTTCTCGTAGAGTTTGATGTCTGGCATATCGGATTTCCTGACGGATCTCTCCCTGAAATTCATCAGGTCGAGGATCCTTCCTCCGTTGCCGGATACGCGGGTGAGCTTGCAGTACCTGTTCTCGAAGATGACCACGTCTCCGGTGTGATACTCGGGAAGCCTGACAAGATAGGTGAGACGGTACATGTCCTGTCCGTCCGTGGTCTGTCCCACGAGCTTCGGCGATTCCTTGGTCTCGGCGCAGTACACCTCGGAGAACTCCTTCGCGAGGTTCTTTCCCAACGATATTGATGAAAGATAGACATCGACACCACCGGTGACGATCTCCATCTTGGTGATGAAAAGGGACTTGTTGGTGGCAGCGGCCCTTGCAACGTACTCCTCGGTGAACGCCAATGACTTCTCCCTCTGGTCCGCGGTAAGTCCTCCCTTGGCACCGGTACGGATCTGAAGGATTGCCTCGTAGTAACTTCCTAACTGTCTCGAACATCTCTTGCAGACGTTGTTCTTGATGCGGACGATGGTGGATGCCACATCCTCTGTCACGTATCCCATGACATCGCATTCAGAGTGGACCTTTACCACATACACGTAGGGATCCTGGCACTCGTATTCCGTTGCCACTCCGGTGACATTCGCGTCGCGGATCACGGACAGATTATCAACTGCTGCATCCTGCACGGCATCGGTAAGTTCCTTCTTGACCCATCTGTCCCCGAACTGGAACTCTCCGCAGTTTGTACATACCCTGAGGTCCACGTGGTGCGGTAGCTCGGTGAGCCTGCGCCCGTCCAGCCAGCAGTCTATGCACATGCCGTCTAGGGATTCCTCGCAATCGCGGCCGCACTTCACGCAGAAATTCACATTAACACTACCTGAACATGTTTGATGCCGTCTATCTCGATGACATCCTCTTCGGAGACGTATCCTTCCTCGATGGCCACGGCCACGACCTCCGAACCGACTAGGTTCATGATGGATACGCTTTTCATCCTCTCCGCGAGAGCGGACCTGTCGATGGACTCTCCCTTGTAAAAGAGCTCGCTGACGTCCAGCTTGGCCCTGCCGTCGCTGAACGATTTTCCAATGAGCTCTTCGTCGCATGCCGCCAATATGGCGTCGCGCTCGTTCCTGTGAATCCTGGCGTACATGTTATCACGTCATCCTGTAGATTCCGGAGGGGCTCTTGAATATATCACCTGCATCGTTGAGGGTCTTGAGGGCACGCTCGACCTCCCCCTGATCCAGTCCCTGACTGCTGGCGTGTATGACAATCTCCTCGAGGGCCATTCCGTCCGCTCCGAACTCGTTGAGGATGGAACGGATGGTATCCAGCTTGTTACGGTCCTTGTTGGAGACTCCGCTGGCAATCTTGTCGATATCGTATGTTCCGTCACCGTTACCGGCTATCCTATTGAGGTATGCCTCTATGAGTTCGGCTGCATTGTTGGCGTCCTGCTCCGTTACCGTACGGGAGAGACGCATTCTTGCGGAAGCTTCCGATAGACGTACGTATCCCTCCAGCTGCCTTGCGGTGATCGGAACGGAACCTCCGCTCCCAAGTCCCCTGATCCTCAGGAAACTGTCCTGGATGATCTTCTGGGCGTCAGCGGTCATGACAGGGACGATACGCTTGGAATATGCGACGTACTTCCTGAGCGTCTCTATCGCATAAACCGGCTTCAGGATGTTCGTCTGGGTCATTATCTCGTTGATGTCGAGATCCTCGATCTCGGTACCCTCCGGGAGCATCCTCGCCTCTCCGCGCCTCTGCGTGTCGAGGATGTGCGAGGATAGCTGCTGATCGTGCTTCTTATTCGGCTTATCGGTAAGGATCTCGATGAGGTCGAAACGGGATACCAGAGGTGCGGGCAGATCGATCTGCTCGTAGATGCTGGTCTCCTCCTCGAACCTTCCGTACTTGGGGTTGGCAGCCGCGAGCATGGAGCATCTGCACTGCAGAGTTGCGTTGATACCCGCCTTGGCTACTGAAATCCTCTGGGCCTCCATTGCCTCGTGCAGCGAGGACCTGTCCTGGTCCGTCATCTTATCCAACTCATCGATACAGGCCAATCCCTTGTCCGCAAGGACCAATGCTCCTGCCTCGAGTGTCCATCTTCCGTCACCGAAGTCGTCCCTGACCGCGGCAGCGGTCAATCCGGCCGCCGAAGCGGACTTTCCCGATGCGTAGATACCTCTGGGAGCGAGACTGCTCATGTACCTGAGGATCTGGGACTTAGCGACTCCGGGATCTCCGATCATGAGGATATGAATGTCACCTCTGAGGTTCGTACCGTCGTCCATCTCCTTGTGACAGCCTCCGAACAGCTGAAGGGCGATGGCCTTCTTCTGCTCCTCCATACCGAAGATGGACGGAGCTATGGATCTGATGATGTTGTCATAGAGGTTGGGATCCTTGGACATCTTGATGATCTCCCTCTCGTCCTCCTCCGTGATCTGGATCTCGTCGTACTCGTGCTGCTCGAAATCCACCGATATCACATCGAGATATGTCTCGAACACCGTGGACTTGTCCCTGTCGGTCTTCTCGACGGAACGGAGCACACCGTTCAGAGTGACACTGTTACCTGCGGTGACGATTCCTGCGATATCATCCTCCACGTAACCCACGAGCCTCTCGGGCTGGGATCCTCCCCTGAGTCCCTCGGGCCTCTCCTGTATCTCGATCTTCTGCGTATCCGTGTATGTGGACTGCTTGAGATCTTGTATGAAACGTGTGGCCTGCTTGTTGCAGCTCCCATCCGGATTGTTGCACATCATGGGCTCTTTGAGGAGCATACCCGTCTGTTCCATCCATATCTCGGAACCGCATCTGGCACATCTGAATAGCGCATAGGTCATACGGGGTTTGACGGTGGTGACCTTCCTGACCAGACCCTCGACCGCCACAAGTCTTCCCAGGTGGTCCGCCCTGAGGTTCCTGATCTCGACCTTGGCGTCTCTGGGAAGGTTGAACAGCCTAACGTTGATCCCGTGTCCGGGACGGTCCATGTTGGGGACCAGGTCCATGACCGCCTTCTTGGCGATCTCCAGGCACCTGTCGGGTTCCTCCAGGAGATAGGATGCGAAGGTGATGTCGTACATGTTGACGTCGTCGTAATCCACGTTGACGCTCTTCTTGTTGGGATAGTTATCGCTGATATCAGCGATCATCACACGGTACTTGTCGGATGACAGCAGTGTCTCCCAGACCTTCGCAATCTCGTTGTCCTCATAGGTCATTGGTCTTCCCCCGTCGAACGGCATTCGTCATCGACCCACCATACCCATCCACCGAGGTCCATGGAGATCTCTCCCTTCACGGTGCCTGCCTTGCGGTATTTGGATAAGGTCTTGGCCAGATCGTCCGGGCAGCGGTAGCCGAACAGATTCTCCAGCCTCTCGCTGGCATCCCTGGTGGTGAGTCTGTCGTTCCCCAGGGCCTCCCATATCATCGATAACGTACCGTCTTTCATGCGCTCTTCGGAGTAGAATATCGGAAGTATTTGATACGTTGGCCCGGCCGTCAATAACGATGGGAAAAGAGGGATCGGATCATCCAACTTCGGAATGCACACGCTTGAACTGCAACATCTGATCAGAATGCAATGAGAATGGAAGAAAATAGGGACTTAAAGGGTTTCAAAGAAGCGGCACCGGGGGGATTGCCGCCGTTAGGCTCACTCGAGTGCACCTGC
>CALAVG010000359.1 GCA_937892275.1 uncultured Methanomicrobiales archaeon
GGCACTCCCTGTACTCGTTCTTCGGAACGGAATCGGCTACGATCCCCGCCCCGCTGCGGACGAAGACCTTGCCGTTCTTCCTGTACGCTATCCTGATGGCGATGCACAGGTCGAGGTTGCCGGAGAAGTCGATGTACCCGATGCCTCCGCCGTAGATTCCCCTCTTGTTGTTCTCGAGGTCGTTGATTATCTGACAGGCCCTTATCTTCGGTGCACCGGACAGGGTGCCTGCTGGAAGAATCGCGGAGACCGCATCCAGAGCGTCCCTGTCCTCCCTTATCTTCCCCCTGACGGTGGATCCGATGTGCATCACATGGGAGTAGCGTTCGATGGTGTGGTATCTCTCCACCTCGACAGAACCGAACTCGCTGATCTTGCCGATGTCGTTCCTGCCGAGGTCCACGAGCATGTTGTGCTCCGCGAGTTCCTTGGGATCCGCGAGGAGCTCCTTCTCGAGAGCTAAGTCCTCCTCCTCGGTGCGTCCGCGGGGTCTCGTGCCCGCGAGGGGGAAGGTGTGGAGTATGCCGTCCTCAAGTTTCACGAGTGTCTCGGGAGAGGCTCCCGCGACCTCAATGTCCGTTCCGGACATGTAGAACATGTAGGGGGAGGGGTTCAGGGTGCGCAGCACGCGGTAGGTGTCGAACAGGCTGCCCTCGAACCCGACCTCGAGGCGGTTAGAGGGGACGACCTGGAAGATGTCGCCCTCGCGGATGTGCTCCTTGGTCTTCTCGACCATGGTGCAGAACTCCTGCTCGCTGAACAAGGGTTTGAACTCGCCCTTCAGGCGTCCGGAGAGGTCCTTCGTCGGAGTACCGTTCCTGACGATGTCCTCCATCCTCGAAGTCTCCTCCTCGGCCTTTCCGTAATTGGATTCGGGATCGTCGAGGCGGATGTTAACGATGAGGAGCATCTTCTGAGTGTAGTTGTCGAATACGATGAGCCTGTCGAACAGCATGAGGTCCGCGTCCTGGAACCCCTCGTTATCGACGGCATCGAGTTTCAGCGACGGCTCGGAATATTTCAGGTAATCGTAGGAGAAATATCCCATCAGTCCGCCGGTGAACGAGGGCATCCCGGGGACCTTGGGGGACCTGTATCCCCTGAGGAACTCGCGGATATCCGCATTGGGGTCCTTCGTTGTGACGGATTTCCCGTCGATCTCCATCCTTCCGTCCTTGAGGGTCACGGTGGACTTTGCGCCGAACCCGATGAACG
>CALAVG010000360.1 GCA_937892275.1 uncultured Methanomicrobiales archaeon
GTCATTCGAGTAGGACAGGGAACTACTCGCATACAAGCACGAAGGACCCGCATTGCCATTCGACACATTGCCCGAATTGCCACCCACGAGCCCGAGTCTATCGCTTGATGTCGAGTAGTATTGATAGTCGCAAAGTCCGGTTGTCGAACTGCCTGATGAATTCGTACCAAGACCCCAAAATGGCAGGGTTGTGATGATTGCATTGGGAGTTCCCTGGGCCTTGAAATCACTCGTAGAGTGTGCCTTGTTCGATGAATTATCTGTCGGAATAGCGTTCTGTCCGATGTAATACGTTCCGCCGCTTCCGTAGAAATCATCGATAAACTCCCAGTTGTGGCCCCATCCATCCTCGATGAATGCCTTGACAGCAGCCGAATCCGAAGTGGATGTTGATGTGGATCCTGCGAACGGGCCCATGCTATTTGTCTGTCCGCTGACCTTTGCACCATAGTTCTTTCCGCCCTGTCCGATCCTGGCCTGTGCGTTGAAACTCTTACATGCAAAGATAACAAGTATTCTCCAAAGATTCCACTGATGGAAATTCCACACCATTGCCTTACCATTCTGGATAGTCTTCCCTGTAGCAGCACTACGGAATGTCGGCCTTGTAGTGTTGACCGTTGAAGTGGCTCCGGATTTGGAATACAGAACACTCGAGGTCAAGTTACCAGGATAGACTGCAAGGGCCAGATACTCATAGACATGGCCACCGATAGTATGCGCGAATGCAGTTCCATTCGATTCAGTTCCTGAGATCAAGATCTTCGATGCAGATGAGTTGAGATAGCATGTCGGTATGCAGAACATCGTATCCTCGGATGTGATGCTCGAACTGCCGGATGCGGTCACCCACTTCTTGTTCGTGTTGTCCCATGTTGCAATGTACTTCGTCAGATCCTGCGGATTCAGCTTCTGATGCAACACTCCACTGGAGGTGAACGTGGCGTAGAAGCACTCTGCCAGGAGCTTGTTGGTCGATGTTCCGTCGGCATTCATCAGCCATGAGCCTATGGTCGAGCACTTGGCCAGCGAGCTTCCCGGACCGCTGACTGGCGTGTATCCAGCGCAATCGTCCCCGTAGGTCAGGCATCCCGTAGGATCCGACTGGAAGGTCGTTGCGTTGAACGTCATGGAGAAGGTTCCCCATCCGAACGAGATGGTCAGGGTGGAGGTGTAGCTTCCGCCCAGCTCCACTTCAAGGGTCTGCGTCTCGACGGATCCTCCGTCGGGCACGTTGCATGTGATGGTGTAGGTTCCTGCGAACTTCAGCTTGAAGGTCAGGACCCCTGTTGAATCCGTGGTGGCGGTCTGCGTATCGCTTCCGCTGGAATGCGATACGACCACCGTCCTTCCGGACTGGTATCCAGCGGAGGACGAGTCCACCACTGTGACTGTTACTAATGTCTTGATCGCGCTCGATGTCGCGTTGGTCATTCCGATTGCCATGTTTATTCTCTCCTTATGTAAATGGTTGGTATCGTGATGGTCGCGCTGCTCTCGGAGTAGATGTAGACCCCTCCGGCATACGTCTCACATATCGGTGCGTAGTCCCCCGAGAGGGCCTGTGCCATAGCGTAGACCACCTCGGCATAATCATCCGCAGTGACTCCCTGGATTGCAATCGCACACCTGTACGGGAAATCCTCGTAGGTGGTGTCATCAGTCCAGTTGGAGGCCGAGAGGTTGTGGTAGATCTCCGCCTGTTCGTCGTTTATCAGGTCAAAATACACGAGTTTGGTCGTAGCGGATTCCGCTATGACAGTCTGGGCCTCGTCGTTGAAGTACGAGCCCGAAGAATAGGTCAGGCTCACGGTGTACGTGGCCCCTGCAGGTACGGTCAGCTCTGCCCTGCCCGATGCGTCCGCTGTGGCGGTCTGGGAGAAGCCGGTGGCCGATACGGTGAACACCGCACCGGACATGCTCTGCCTGTCCGAGGTCACCACCTGCAGCTTCAGCAGACAGGACCCTGCAGGGACAAGCTCCACTCCCGAACCCAGGAATGCTCCTACGATGGTCAATCCACCACCTCGTTCTCATTGTAGATCACTCCCATGGTTAGCGCGATGCTCGGTTTCGAGAACAGGGCCGTCAATGTGAGCGTCGTCCCGGAGATCCCCGAGACGCAGATTCCGCATTTCGTGATCTCCTCTGCCATAGCGTTCGTGGTGGAGTCGCATGTACCGACCACCGCGTCTGCGATGGACTCAGGCTCCGAGAGCGTAACCTCCTTAGTCCATGGTCCGCTCCCTGACCATGAGGTGTTCAATGATATTGTCTCACTCATCTTCATCATTCCTACTGTTACTTTGATGGGGATGTTGACCTTCGGCCTCAATGACAGGGCATAGATCCTCACGGTCCTGTCGGATATGACTACGGGACGGAGGATGGCATTGACCTCGGCCACCCTCTGCTCCACCGTCGCATTGTGGTCCACGTATGCGATGGCATCCCTGGTGGGATGGACCGCCGGCATGGTCAGGTCATAATAGAACGGACCCGAGCCCTGCCATCCGCTGGCGAAGAGCGTAGCGTGAGCGGTCACCAGGAACTGATGGGATTCTATCCTGTCCCCTATGCCTCCCATGGCCACATAGCAAGCGTAGAGGTTGCTCTCCCAACGTTCGAAATCGACGTAGGAGATCCTCCTCCCTGCGGACCATGCGGTCTCGATGGTCACCGATACACCGATGGCATCGGCAATGGCCTTCGTCAGGTCCTCCAGCTTCTGTGCCTCGTCATAACGGAATTGGGAAGCATGGACCGTCTCGATGAACGTCACCGTGGACACTCCAGCCTCCGTAGCGAGGATGTTCGCGTTGTATTCGCACCTGTTCATATCGGTGAAAGTGAAGAATTCCTCCCTGTCCCCGTGTCCGACACCGTCCCATATCCTGAACATCAACTGCGGCAATGTCATCGGACATCACCCTTTGTGGACCAGGATCATGGGGATGGTTATGGAATCCGAGGCGGAGGAGTAGATGTAGACCCCTCCGGCATATGTCTGGCAGACCGGAGCGTAATTGCCGGAGACGGCATCGTCCACGTTGAACACGACCTCCGCCACGTCCGATGCGGTCACTCCCGTACATGCCACTGCGCACCTGTAAGGGAAGTCCGAATAGGTGGAGTCCGATGCCCAGGAGGATGCGGTCTTGGATGTGAAGATCAGCTCCGCATTACCTTTAGCGGACAGTGCGGTGTAGACATCCCCTCCGGTGACCAGTCCAGTGTTGCCCGAAGCTACGGATCCGACGGCCTTCGCACAGGCTGCGCCCAGCGTGTATCCGTTGAACTTGGTGGCTGCGATGTTCCCCGTGGAGGGATTGACCGTGACCGCCGTGGCGAATCTCGCGTAGGTGGCCTCATACGTACCCGACTTGTCCGTCGTGTTGTAACGGGTCAGGATGGGATAGTTCACGTTGTTGGTGGCCTGATACTGCCTCACCTTGGTATCGGCGTTCGCGTCGTAGTCCATGATGGACCAGTAGCTCGTACCGCTGATGGTCTTGTACGTCAGGATGATGATCGAGCCGGCCGAGTACCTTGAGGATATGGCCGATGTCGCGTTGTAGACGATGGTAGGGGCTGTCAGGCTGTTGATCTTCAGCGTGAGACCGCTGGCGGTGTTCTCCGGACACAGTACGGCGACCATCAGACCATCGTAGTACGCAGTGATGTCCGAGCTGGTAGCCGTCCATAGGACACCCGTGGTCGTTACCGTCGGTTCGAGGTAGATCAGACCCTTGGTCTTGGTAGACAGGGCCTTGGCATCCGCGATGGCGGTGTCGATTATGTCGAAGTTGTCGTTAATGACCGCAATGTCCGCAGCTTCCCCGTAGGCCGCCTTGGTGAGACCATAGTTCGTTGTTGTCGTTGACATTTTATCACCATGTTTTCGACAGCATGTCATTCCATGTCATGGCCTTGACATCCTGCCATGTGAGTTCGGTCTCGATGACATTGACGGAGGCGAGATAGGCAGAACCTACGTCCACCGGGTCAGGGTTGAATCTGATGTATCCGATGGACACCTCGGTCACTGCCATCTCAGACCGCCTCCACACTGAGTTTGTGCTTGGACATCATGATGTCCTGTCCCATCACCCATTTCACGATGATGGTGTTCATCCCTACATGGGATGCGTAGAAACGGAAGGTCAGACGGTTGAGCTGCTCGTCATCATCCTGTTCGACGGACATAGAGCCCGTCTCCACCGTCTTCCCGTCCACTTGGATCTCGTATGTTGCCGAGTCCACCTCTCTGGAAGGATCCCTAGCGTCGTAGGCATCGAACTCCAGCTCGAAGCTTTCGCCATAGTATGCTTTCTGCATCAGCATTCCACCTTGGGGCATTGATGCGGACGCATGGTGCATATCGGCCTGAAGTCCACCATATCACAGATACGCTCCACTGCCCTCATGGTGCATTGGCTGTACTCCGTGACCCATCTGAAGCACTTGATCGCTCCTTTGTCCAGTGTGAGGACCCCTGCACGATAGCCTTGATTCCCGGCCTCGTCCTCGGCCCAGACCTCGACGATGACCTCGCCCGTCTTTGAGAGGGGAAGGGACCCGAAGGTCCACTTGTTCCCCTCCACGTACACGGCAATCTCATCGACTCCGTCGATAATGCCCCATACGTTCGCTACTGTCATCAGCTATCCGTAACGGTCACACTGATGGTGACGGTCGCACCGTTATCCGCAGGGTTGGGCTCGAGCGAGATCGCAGTAATGACGGGAGCCTGAGTATCCAGGGTGACGGTGATGGTCTGAGTCGTGGATCTTCCTGCAGCGTCGGTGGCGGTGACCTCTATGGTGTTCGCTCCCTCGGTGAGGGTGATCGCCTTGGAGAATGCTCCGCTTGAGACCGCTACGGTTCCCTGGTCCACGCTGTTCAGCTTAATGGTCACGGTCACAGGCGAGGAAGTCTCATCGTTGGTCGTTCCGGTAACGTTGACCGCAGCGACGTTGGTGATGCTTCCGGTGGTGGGTGCTGTGACGTTCAGGGTGGGATCCACGGTATCGACGGTGAATGTGGTCGAGACCTCATTGGACTTGTTGCCATCCAGATCGTAGCACCAGACGGTGACTGTGTGCGAACCATCGGAGAGTGCCGAGGGCACTGTGTACGCGACGGATCCTGCCGAGAGGTCGGATTCCAAAGAAGGTGTGACGGTGACTGCGGAGCCTGAGTCTATCTTGACATAGACCTTGGCAGCGTTCAGTCCCGAACCTGCATCCGCGATGTTGAACCTGATCTCCGGAAGGCTGGAGATGATGTACGCTCCCGAGGAGGGTGTCAGCGAGGACACGGTGGGTGCGGTGGTCTCCAGGACTCTGAGACGTGCTTGCTGTTCGAGGGAGGAACTGCCTGTTCCATCGACCTGGACTGAGTTCCCTGCGGTATCCACGGCGGTAACGACGGCCGGATAGTATCCGAGGCTCTGAGCAGGTGTTCCGATGTCGGGGCCCACTCCGCCGTTGTTCGAACCGCTGGACTTCGAAGGAGCAGTCATGGTCCCTGTCCATACATTCCCTGACCCTTTGGTCAGATTTACAGTCTGACCATTGATTACTACTGTGACAGTGTTGACGGTCATAATATAGGGATGCAAAGCCGAGTTTATTATGCACTGCAGAAAAGGAAGGTAAGAGGTTTACTCTGGAATTGTGGGGTTCTCGGTCAGACCACGATGCTCGAATCATAGGCGACCTTGTCATATCCAAGGTACTTCAGGGATACTTCGGATACTGTTGCATCCTTCGGTATCTCAAAGACCTCCGTCATCGTGCCGTTCTTGCCTTTCGGGATCTCATATAGAGCATGTCCAGGGTAGCTGTACGACTCCAGTGACGATTTGTAATGATAGTCTCCCACATGGAGTACGAATCCCCATGTGATTATGTTGGTCTCGATTGCGCTGCCATAGTCGTTATAGATCCTCAAGTGCATGATGACGAACTTGTTGCCAGCGGAGGGTTCGACATGAAACCCTTCAGTGGTATAGAACCCGTCGCTGTCCTCCAAGGTGTAGTTATAGCGTGCGTCCGGAATGGATGACCCTATCATGCTGAACACCACTAGTATGGCCAGGACGACCAGGACTGCCCCTATGATTATCTTGATCTTTGTTCCCATGCCTATGGTATCGACAAGACCGTATTTATGGACTCACAGTTTTAGAAATCCGTATCGGATGAGGGCACATACAACCTGGAGTCTTTCTCGAAGTCCATACTGGTTGAATGTGTGAATACTATCGTGTGATCGCCTTCGGACGGTAGCTTGAAGGTGTATTTGGCATAACAGACATTACCTTGACTGATTACATTGGGTGTCAGGTACTTGGTCTCTGAGGGGTCGTATCCATATCCATTCCACTCCATCGTCACGGTGAAAGCATTATGAATATCGAGACTTACATAGTGTATGTTTTTGTAAGTAACATAGACTACGACCTCATTCAAAGAGGGGTAAATGAAATTCGTGTTGTATGTGACATCCGCATTTGCACTCGGTATTTCCTCCGAATTGGTATTGCTTAACAAAATACAGCCTATAGCTAACACTGCAATTGCGATTATAAGGGTGAAGGCCACTTTTTTCTTCGATAGCCTAACTCCTGCTCCCCTTGGATCTGGTCCCGGGTTCAGCCCACGATAATCATTAGCCCCATTATTGCGGATGACCTGTGGTTGCAATTTGTCTCCCTTTGACGCAAATTCAGCACCGCAATATGGGCAAACGCTCGAATCGTCTGGAACCCATTGATGGCACTTCCAGCACAGTTTTCCCATACGAAGGGGATGGATCAGTGGACTATTTTACCATTATCATTGGATGAGCGTGGTCTCTTCTTTCAACATCCCATTATAGGTAATTTCCCTCTTGATGACTCTGTATTGTGCCGGAGTTTGGTTCAGAGTCCACATGGAATATACCTCTACCTGGTCATATAGATCGATTATAGGGTCTGAGGCCCATTCAATGGACATAGCCTTCTGATAGAGTCTGCCGATTATCCTTGCGGTTATCTCCGCAGCCTGTGCTTCCGTCACGACCAACTTGTTGCTGATCGTCAGAACGACCCTAGCAACATTGGGTGTGGATCTGAGATCCGTTATCTTGTGCAGACCCGAGCCGTAGGCCACGTCCACATAGTTGTATCTGTTCATCTGTGAGGCTTCTGGCCATGAGAACTGGATAGTCGGAGGGATGAGTCCGTAGGATTCAGATGAGAAGTCTGTATCGATTATGATGGTTCCAGCCCTGTTGGGGAGGATGGTTAGACCGAAGGCCTGTGCTACGAGATGGAGATCATCCAGCACTGTAGACTCATCGGTGAAGTCGCAATCCACCGTCGGATAGACCTCGTAGACCGATTCGTCAATGGTATGTGCTATTTCCAAACTAGAAAGGAGAGAATGGATCGTGGTCCCTAGATCCTCCGATGTTCTGATACTCCAGGCATTATACATCTGCGTCAGATACCAGCGAGGATCGTATGAGATGACTGTCACACAGTTGCCCGTGGTCCTCTTCTCGGCTATGAGAAACCTCCCCATGGGTATCGTGAACCTCTTCCCATTGCCCAACAAGGTGTACGAAAGGTGGATGGGATTTCCTATCGCCAGCCTTCCGAATAACGTGTTAGGATTGTCCTCATCATACTCTCCGTTCACATTGATAAGGTCAAAGTCGAGCTCTCTCATAGGGAGACCCTGTTGGATCGGGTCAATCTCGTCGATATACGTTATCTGATTGGCCAGGGTGTTTGTTCCTATGGTCACGGAGTCCCCGAACTCTATCTCGGTTATCCTGACATGCTGATAAGCCCCGGCAATCTGCGTTATATTGATGGTTATCGAGTCGTAAGTATAGTCTCCGGAGGCCACCGCGTAACCTTCATGGCAATCCAGATCCACTTCGGTGTCCACTCCGGCAAGCGTGAAGACAATCGAGCCTTCCGTTATGTTCGGACCGTCAGTATAGATGGTCAGAGCAGACACGTGTGAGGCGGAGAGAGCTATCGCCAAAGAAGCATCGATGGCCCCCTCCGAGTCACTGATCCCCTCCGACCACCAGCCAACCCTTATCGCGTTATCCGTTGCGATAGGCGGTACGGTCATAGAGGTGGCGGTCGGAATTCCGAACCCCTCGAACGTAGCAAGGTATGAATCTATCTCATAGGTCGCATCGGTGAGCTCCATAGTGTTGCTCATGGGGAGCGCATCCCCGGTGTATGAGTCGATGTCATCAGCTGCGGTATTGTCTATCGAGATACCGAGGGACATGTAGATGGTCTCCACACGTTCGGTACTTTGTGCAACGTCCTTATAGCCTTCTGGAGCGGTATACATACCTATCAGCCCTGGATCAGCGTCATGGTGATGTCATAATGCTCGAACTGTCTGGTGGTCGTGTTGTACTTCCCCCAGCCTGTGACGGTCTGTCCGGTTCCTCTGTAGAACCACATGCCTGTGCCGAGGTAGGTATCCGTGTCCATATCCAGGAATGTTACGCTGAACTTTTCCCCTCCGGTCTGGGCCATGATGAGGTTCTTCTGAGCTGGAGTTAGACCGACCCACCTGACCTCGATGGTGTACTTCCAAGCTACATGATGCTTTATCAGCTCTCCGGCTTCCGCATTGTATACGATCTCACCGATTATCATTCCGCCGATGCTACCTACGTTCCTCTCGGCCTTGACGAGCTCCTCTTTACGTGTAGAGTATCCCCTGTAGGATGGATCGGGCATGGCCACTCCATTGACCCATAATACTGTCACATTACCGCACTCCCGTTTCTTCTGCGTTTCTCGGATTCGAGGTCATCATAGATCCCTCTGGCAATGACCTTCCCATTGAGGGTAATTGGGACTTCAATGCGCGTAGTAGATGTCGTTGCGCTCTCCCTGGATTGAGATGACCTGAGAGCATCCTCGACTGCCCTGACGATCATAGAATATGGTGCTGCCACCTCTGGCTCGCTCTTATTGTCTCCGAGGACCGCGAGCTGAGGCTGATTCGGCATGAAAACGCCTCCTTCTGCGAATCCCAGAAGGTTTTTGAGTCCATTCTTAACCCCGTTGTAGATGGATGTCCCCACCTTGGCAACGCCCGAGATGAGGTTCAGAACAGTCGATCCTGTAGAACTACTGCTCGATGTAGAGCCTCTATCCGTTGATGTCGTTGACGAGGTGCTGCTGCTGGTCGACGTAGATGTCGAAGTCTTTGAGGTACTTGAGGTCGATGTCGTACTGTTTGCCTTGCTGTTCTGGTACGCAGTCACCGCCATTGTTGCGGAGGTCAGACCACCTATAATCTTATCAGCCTTCTCAGAAATAGTCTGAACTAGCTTGGATTTGGAGATTGCCTCATAGAAATTGCCTATCAGTGTGTTCTCCTTAACGTAGTTTACGACCTTAGACAAGGTGCTCTCCTTAGTGGCCTTCTCTGCTGCCTTGGCAAGCTTCTCAGCATTGGTATCAATCTTAGCTGCAACAGAAGCGGCCTCTTTCTCAGTAATGGTCCCGTTCTTCAGGAGAACATTCTCGATAGCCTTGGCCTCGTTGGACATTGCTGAGGCATTGGCAGTCTCGGCATAGTATGTCTCTTTGAGCATGGATAACTGATCTTGAGTAATATTATCGGAGTTGCTGAGGAGCCTTCTGATCTCTTCCATGGACACGGCTGTCTTCTCAGTTGCGACGGCCGCTCCTTTCGTAGCAGATGCGATCTCCTTCTCAGTGATCGCACCGTTCCTCAGCAGTACATCCTGAATGGCCTTGGCCTCATTCGAAAGGCCTCCAGTGAACTTTATCTCTTCGTTGTAGACTTCTGTCAGGAGTGCGAGCTCATCCGATGTTAGTTTCTTATCAGCGTCCAAGAGCCCCTTGATATTGTCCAACTTTCCCGAATAGCCGGAGGCGGATGATGCACTCTTAATCGCATCAGAAAGAGAACTAGCTTGTACCTTGATTCCGCCCTCTGTGATAGCTTCGGCCCCACTCTTCAATGTCTGGGCAAGTGCTGTCTTCGTATCTTCCGCGGTCTTGGCGAGGGTCTTACTGAGACTCTTCAGCACTGTAGATCCGGACGAAACAAACTTACCTAGTCCGCCTGTGAAGACTGAGACAGCAGCATCAAGGCCGAAACCTGCCATGCCTTGGCGAGCACTTTCGGCAGAGTAAACATCGCCCCCCATCGCTGATGCAAGCGGATCTCCTCCTCCGAGGTATATGCCTGCTCCTGCCATAGCGTTCCCAAAGTCCGCTCCTAACTGAGCGACCTCGTCGGGAATCAGACTGCCTATAAAGTCCGTAGCAGTATCCACTGCTCCGCCTATGGCATCTACAGCACCACCAGCCCATGAGCCTACGGTATCGGTAAATCCGCCCCAAAGGTCTCCTAGGGTGTCGGTCAAGCTCTTGTCCTCGGTTTTCTTTGAGGATGATGAAGTATCGGTGTCGGTGGTACTGGTCTGTGATGTGGCGGACTTCTTTTGCTGTTCTAGAAGCCAATTGAACGCACTCTTCCCGAATTGTGAGACCTTATCCACTGCATTGGTGACCAACGAAGAGGATGCGATCTGACTCAATACTTCCCCAAGAGTAGTGGCCAATTTAGAGACAGATGATGTAGATTCGTCGCTCTTGCTCGCATCGTCCGGGATCGTGACGGTTATCGGAGTGGGAGTCTTATTGGTATCACCTATCTTCTTGTTCCATTCGTCACGGACATCATCGATGATCTTATCGACATCAGACCATACATCCTTCTGCGTATTCTTGTCCTTATCCTTGTCCGCAACACCAGCCATATCAACGGCTGGTGTGTCCACAGTATCTGCGCTCGGCCTCGGACTAGAGTTGCCACTAGGCGTAATATCTGGGAGAGGAGGTATAACCGGGTTGATAACAGATGCGTTTCCTGGAGTCGTGTTTTCTGCGATCTTATCAGTATTTCTTAGGATGCCATCCAGGATGCTCGGTTCACCCAGAGTATTCAGCCTATCAAAGGCTGCGAGCTTTGCTCCGGAACCAGATATGGCATTAAACAGCGAAGCACCTATGGCGGCTATCCCCACCACTCCGGCGACCTTGGTCAGCTTGCTGGTGTTGGTCGCTACGCTCCCTGTCTTGTTTGCATGGCCGATGGTGGATCCCATGTCAGTCATGTCGGAGTTGTTCCCACCGGAACCAGCACGACCGACATTCTTCCGCCTCCATCCGACCTTATTGACATTGACTCCGAGCTTCTTCACCGAGTTGCTGAGCTTGGTGACGCTTTTCGTTATGTTTCCCAACATAGGGGAGATTGTACCGAGGTCCTTGGAGATATTCGAGAACTCTGATGCGGACGAGGAGACCTGTTTCCCCATCTTCTCTGCGGATTTAGCAGTCTTCTCGGCTTCCTTCTGAGTCTTGGACATCTCTCCGCGGAGATTCTCAAGTCCTTCCTGAGCCTCTTGGACCTCGGTCCTTACTGATATTACTACCTCTTCCTGCACCATTGTATATCTTACGCAACTTCGCCAGCTGTGCGACCTGCAAGGCCAGCTGTTGACGTTCCTCCCTTTCCTCTCTGATCTGATTGAGTTCATCCTCCGTGAACATGTGTGCGACCGCCGAGAGATTGTCAGACGATCCTGAGAATCCTCCGAGGATGAGATTGGCGGTGGCCAGTGATATGTCTATCTTGTCCTGCCTGTTCCACTCGTAGCGGATACGTGCAGCGTGAACGACAGAGGAGGGATGTGCCCCCAGGGGCATCCCCTCTGTCAGAGAAATGGTTTCGATTGCATCGGTCACTCTTCCGAAAGATCTTCCTCTGAGGAAAACCCCAGTTCCTTGAGTCCTTCAGTGATGACCGTTGTCAGGTCCTTGATGCCGAACCCGTCTCTGGTCCATGCCTTCCATCCGCCCTCGTAGAAGAAGGATGCAAGGAGATCCAGCGTGGTGAATCTCATGGTCTGACCGAAGTCCTTCATCTCTTTGATGATGCTCCAGTCTGGGTGTTCGGCCTCATATGCGCAGACCTTGTCAAAGTCGAGAGAGACATCTGCCTCGATGCCTTTGGATGACGTTATCTGAACCATGCGAATCACTCATCGTTCCATATGGCGGTCAGTGTCTCGGCCCCGGTAATGACGAAGGACTCGCCCTCGGTCAGCGTTCCTCCGCTGTAGGTCCATCCTCCGAACTCCTTTCCAGCGGGTGCTGTGAATCCGTTCTCGGGGCACGGGATCGTGGTTCCGAATGCGTATGACACGCTGGCCATGGTTCCGGATCCGCCGTTGGCCGCGAAGGTCACGGTACAGGCGTTGTTGTACTCGGTGAAGGTAGGTGCTCCCCTGGGGATGAGCGTAAGGTTGATCTCGATTGCTGTGGAGACAGATCCTGCTCCCATCGCGTAGGAGAAGTCCGCTACGATGGAGATAGT
Organism: uncultured Methanomicrobiales archaeon; assembly: GCA_937892275.1. Taxonomy (GTDB): domain Archaea; phylum Thermoplasmatota; class Thermoplasmata; order Methanomassiliicoccales; family Methanomethylophilaceae; genus Methanoprimaticola. Next base: position 12,453 of record CALAVG010000360.1, read on the forward strand.
CTGGTTGAGCTGAGGGTACTCCACGACCCACTGGTACGCCTGGTCCTTGTCGAGGGACGTGAGCAGGTTCAGGTTGGAGTCGCTGACCGAGCTGTACTGCCCTTCACTGAGGAAAGGCTGCGCATTCATGGTGAAGGAGAGGTCCGCGGAAAAATCAGGAATGTCCTTGATGTACTCGTGGTAACCGCTCTCCAGGTGTGTCACATCTATCTTTTCAGGGGACTCTCCAATCTCGGGTGTGGTCTTGACCTCATTGAAGTAGTACAAGGTACTGCCGACCACGACTCCAAGGCGGATTCCCTTGGATGACTGTGCTTTTGTTGTCATTTTTATTCCTCACATCAATGTGGTTGCGTTACCGCGCTTGTCCAGCTGAGCCTGTACGGTCAGGATCCTGTAGGGTCCGTGCGTCGGATGACTCCAGACAGGTGTCAGGGCAGTGCGTAAGAAGTTGTATTTTGCACAGGCATCGGATACGTTCCCCACAAGGGTGAGCAGTTCGGTCTGCGACTGTGCGTAGATATGGATGTTGTAGACGAGCAGGGCCATTACATCGGTATGGTCGTGCTCGGTGAGCGTCGGAGCGTTGTGGACCAGGGAGAGGACCGCGAAGGGCTTGGTCTTGCTGATCTTGCCTTGAGGATGCTCCAGGTAGCACTTGCCGCCTATGGCATCCTCCACGATGCTTCTCATCTGGTCCATGTTCTCTATCATTCGAACACGCTCCTTATCGCATCTGCAATACTGGCGATTATAGCCGTCTCATCATCATAGATCCGAGGGCGGAGGTAAGGGTGAGGATCCATTCCGTGCCATCCGCCGGTGAATGTTACGCCCTCGGACACATGGCCGTTGTACTCGTTGGACCCTCTATCCCCTGTACCATACTCGTTGTACGGTGCATACTCCACGTTCGTTCCTATGGTTGCTATAATCACGCCGTCTTCCGAAGATACGTTACTGGCGATGCTGGATGCCAACCTTCCACTGTTCTTGTTAGTCTCAGTGAGTTTACTCTTGGGAGCATCCCTCTTGGCCTCACCTTTGGCTTCCATAGCCCACAGCTTCAAGGCCTTCTCTATCGCCTTCGGTATCTCGTCAATATGCTCCTGGATCTTGTCCGCGGCCACATCTATGGAGTATGTGGTCATAGCGCAACACCTGTGGCCCTTATTGAGAGAGCGTCCTGCTTGAGATCGACGATCTCGTAGAGCATCTCTGTCTTGGTCCCTATCCTGTCGCGTATGTCCAGTGACCTCGTCCCGTTGTTGGCTATCTGTATCGAGAAGTACCTCTGGATATGCTGGCCCTCGATGAGCTGCTCCCTCGTCGCTGACAGAGGATACAGCGTCATGCGCATGGGCTTCTTGCAGAGGGTCCAATCCCCGACGACATCCCCCTCGGTCTCCTCTGTGGCCTTGTATCTCCACACGTAGAGTTCCTGGGAGTCCCTTGCCAACGGAATCATGGGAACATCGGTCTCCTGAACGAGTCCATCTTAAGACGAAGGGTCTCGGGGAGAGCATCCCACTGTCTGGTGGTTTCCCCCTCCTTGACCATGGCAGTCCCTTCGGCTCCGAGCATGTTCAGCTTGATGGCGGCTATGTCGATGATGACCGAATCCGCTCTGTCCCCGGGATCCTCGGTCCTGTTGGTGTAGACGAGGAAGTCCTGAAGGGCCTCCTCTAGGATGTGCTCCAGAGTATCATCCGGAAGGAATCCGTACTGAGGACGGGATCTGAGCTGAGCGAGACGGTCCATCTATGTCACCTTCAGCTGAGAGCAGCCTGCACGCTGACGTAGAATCCTGCGAGCTTCTCCTTGGGGACGAAGCAGTCATGGAAGATTCTGTATGCGTACAGGTCCGCGTCGTAGTCAGGGTTGTTCTCCTTGGGGATAAACTTGGGTGCATCGAACGCGATGACTCCCTGAGCGTACCTAGGTGTGCTGATTACGTAGTTGATGGCCTTGTCGCCGGTGAATCCTGCAGTGGAGGAGGTCGCGCTGTATGTGAGCGATCCGAACATCCTCTCGGAAGGCATCCTGACGAGTGGGTTTCCGTCGATGTCGTTGGTAGCGAGGTTGAGAGTCCTGCTTCCGACGGTGAGCTCTTTGACCTTGTCGTACTCTGTGCTCATCCTGAGCATATTGTAGATGGAGTTATTGATGTAGATCGTGTGGCCCTCATCTATTCCGGTGGCATCGATGACCTTGTCGAGACCGTCCCCGATCTTGGTCAGGATGTTGGACTTGTCGAGCTTACCTGTTCCTGTGAGTGCCTCGGTGACGAGGTGCCCAGCAGGTGCTCCCGTCGCGTTGAGTGCCTGTGCGATGGCGGCCATACGTGTAGCGTCGATCTCAGGGATTACATGCTGTCTGGCAAGGTCCCCTGCGGCCCTGGATGCGCTGGCGATGCCTGCGGACTCGTTCTCCTCTCTCCTGTCGATGAGGACCTTGATGGACCTGTCGTGCGAGAGCGTGTAAGGCTGCCAGGAGACATTAACGTCACCAGCGGCATATCCGGTGGATCCGTAGTTTCCGAGGGATGATACCTTCGTTGTCGCGATCTCGATTGTTCCTGCTCTGCCGAGAGCTCTGACGATTGCGGGGTCGGCCTGCAAGGCAGAGGTCTTTGCATCCTTGGTGATAACCTCATCGACTATCTCCTTCAGATACTCTGTAACTTTTCCAATGGTGTTTGCCATGTTCATTCACCTCACTCTAGCCCTGCAGCCTTCCTCATCTCCGACCTCAGTGGGTCAGATGCGTCAGACCTAGGGGCAGAGGGGGCTCCGCGTCCTCCGACCTTGTCCGCATAGAGCTTGTTGCCCTTTTCGGTGGATGCGTCCGCTATGGCCTTGATCGCGGCCACGAGGGACTTCTCATCCTTTGCACCGTTCAATAGCACGGATGCGAGTTCCGTTGGAAGTCCTGCATTGGAGAGCTCCTTCTCGGCCTTGGTAAGCCTAAGAGCACTCTCAGCCTCCTCCGCACGCTTGATGAGCGCATTCCTCTCGTCCTCAGCTTCCGCTTTGGCACGCTCGGACTCGTCCATCTTCATGCGGTCCAGTTCGGTCTTGTGCTTGGCTTCCACCTCGCTGAGCTCCTTCTTATGCACACGGTCTGCCTTCTCGAGCCTCTCCTTAAGGATCCTGTCGAGATCGGCCTGTGTGAACTTGGGTTCCTCAACGATGGGGTCTGTTCCTGTATTTTCCGGTGTTATCGGTTCTTCAGACACGGATACTCCCTCCGTTTGGTGATTATATGATATTGGTAGGGAGTTTATTATGCACTGCCCGAAAAGGAGAGGACACAGCGGAAAGGAGAATGACGAGGACCGCTGCCCCCTTCTGGTTTGTCGATGGGGAGGGAGATAAAATAGGGGTATTCACAGCCTCCCCATCTATGGGAACATCCGGCGAGAGGGGATGGTAGGATCGCAGGATGTCAAGGAGTGTACGCCTTGCAAAGGGACCTGCGACCCCCGTCATCCTTCTCTCGCAAGGACAATTATAGGATGTTTGGCTGAGTTTATTATGCAGTGGTTTAAAAGCGAGCCCTGTAGTTGAGTTTATAAGGGCGGTGGACCATTGAGATAGCATCACGTGAGATACGAGGGGAGGGAGGACAGGTTTCACCTGTCAGGCCCTGCCCCTTCAATTTTCGTTCTTGTCCCTATTGATGAATTCTTCCTCTGAAGGGCATCTTAGTCCTAGATCAGCATAGATGCGTTCGGCCTCTTCTTTGGTAATCGTTTTCCCGAGGTGTCTCCACCTTCCGTTATGATAGGAAGGTGTCGGTCTGTAACCGGTTCTTTTGAGCACCTCTTCTGTTTCCTCCGGAGAATCCAAAACTATGGTTATCGGTTCAGACAGACTGCAATTGTCATCGTAATCATCTTCCCTCATTCCACCAACTCCAGGATCACCACAGGTTTATCACCACTTGTATCAACATCTTTGATGAAATACTTTGACCTTCTCTGAATAAGTGCCTCACGTTGTTTCGGTTTTGATGACCATTGCTCTATCAGAGCGACCTTGCCTTTTGATGGTGGAGCTTCAATTTTCATAATAACTCCATCCTTTCCTGCGAACAAATTGGCTTTTTTTACATCGAGAGATGTTGATAGGTATGCTTCGTGAGACCATGTATGACCCACAATAGCTGATGGATCGTTCAAGTCCAGTCCGATTTCCTGCAGAGATATTCCTCTGTATAGGACCATGGAGTTCTTGTTCTCAGATTTTGCTATTACCTTATCCAGGGATCTGATGACATCTGGCCTTCTTAGGACCATCGGAACCGCTCTGCTTCTTGCGAGCTTATCCACAAACCCATTCGGATTACGGAATAACGGATTGATATGACGCTTGGCAGCAGAACCTGTGTAGTATCTTACTGCAAGGACATCTTTGTTGGTGATTTCTCCTTTATCTAACAGGTCCGTCATCTGCCCGTGCATATCATCGACATTCTTTATCGACGGATCATCCGCTTTACCTTTGTATACCGCTCCAGGTTTGTTCGCTTCAGCATACCTCTGAACCCTATCGGTGATTAGTGTTTTCCGTTCAGAACTAGTCATCCTTCTCCATTGAGTCATATCAACAGGCTTGTAGAGGTTTTCTGATTCAAGCCCGCTCTTATTTGATGCATTGCGGACATTCTTTGAAGAAAGCTCATCTTCGTTGAACTTCCTCATTTTCATCTCAAGCTGCTCTCTGTGCTCTTCTCTCCACTCCTGGTAGGTCATGCTGGCAGGGACCTTGGTACTTTTACCATTCAAATCCCTGGCCGACCTCGTCTTGCCTTCCTTCTTCAGCACCACCGTGACGTAGCACCTGCAGTTGGGATGGTACGTGGGGAGATGGGCGGTATCCGATACCTTGTAGACCTTCCCGTCGTACTGTCCGCAGATCTCGCAGGTCTTCTCGTCCAGGGTACAATGGACCTCGCATTCCTCGACACCAAGCTCCTCCATCTCCGCAAGCTCAGCATCCACGGAGGCTTGTGCCATCTCGGTCCTGACCAGCCTCCTGACCTTGTAGAACTCCTTGTCAGTGTACTGGTCGCATTGCTTGGCAACGTCATCATAGGTGCGTCCGGAGAGGATTCCGGCATCCATCACCTCGCGTATCCCCTTCATCTCATTGTCGGAGAACAGCTTGATCTTCTTCTCCGTCTCCGTGCCGTATGCTATCTGTTGAATCTGGCCCACGTTCGGAAGGTCGAACCCTATCCCCGTCCCTGCTGCCTTCTGAGCGTTGAAGAGGGCCTGTTCCGATGCGGTTATGGCTGTCTCCGCCTTGGCCTTGCCGAGGTCCTTCCTGATGTCATCCCGAAGGATCCTCGCGTGATAGCCCTGTGCTATATCGCACGCTTTCGCTCTGCTCATACGGAACTTATAGGCATCGGTGGACAGTCTGGTGAGCTCCTGCGTCCTCTGCGGCTCGGGGAGCTTCCTAGCTCTATCCACCAGTGCCTTGTAGCCTTCCGGCTGGACATGACCGTTCATGTACTCCAGTGCTTCCTTCTGGGAAGCAAATCCACCTTTCTCGGTGTAGGTCCTCAATATCCTCCGGTAATCGTCCTGGAGGTCATTGGAGGCCTGTTTCACCGAGCGGTGGATGGACTTGGTGGCAGAGCCTACGAATCTGTAGTTGACCTCTGCCTCAGTCGGTCTCTTCTTCGTCATCGTCCTCATCTTCCGATGAGCTCATGCTGTTCGCCATCGGATCCATCTCGGAGCGCAGGGAGCGTTCGAGGTCATCGTCCTTCTCGGCGATTATCCTCTCCTCCTCGATGGCCACGTCCTCCACATAGGGGCAGTTCTCCATAGCGGTCCTCCTGGAGAGGATTCCTGCCTGGATGTAGGTGTTGAGCGCGTTGGCCTCGTTGATGATGTCCGCAGGGATGTCGAACCTGAACACTATCCTCATGGATGCTATGTTCGCGGCCTCGGCGGAGCCGAACAGGACGTATGAATAAAGCTTGCACCTTCTCTTGAATCCTTTGTTGAACTGTGCTATGAGGGACTGAGCGAGGTTGTTGAGGCCCTGCAGCTTGAATTTGATTGCAACTCCGGAACTGTTGGATGCGAAGGCTTGGTCGCTGAGGTCGGGGATCCTGGAGATCTTGTGCAGGTCGGCCTTGATGTCATCCATGAGGATCTGCACCGAGGATTCGTCGAAGGTCTTCACGAGATAGCTGAGGTCGGCATCCTTCGGGATGGCCACGTACTGGAGGTCCTTTATCTTTCCCATGTTCTCCTCCACCTCATCCGCATCGTCCCCGAAGTTGACCCCTTTAGCCATGAGCATGGCTGAAGCGAAGCGGTTCTTATCCTTCACACGGTCGGAGAGCACCTGGTTGATGGCATCCTGAAGGCTGATGATGGGTTCGAAGTCCCCTCTCATAGTCGCGTTGTTCCTGTACTCGATGATCGGGACTCTGTCGAATCCGTGCGGTCTGGACTCGACTATAATACTGAACGACCCCGAATTGAGCTTGTAACGGGTGATGTTGACCTTGTCGTACACGTCCAGGTAGTGGGTCGCGGTGTTGTTCTCGTCCTTCTCCTCGTAGTGCACAGCACCGAAGACGGAATCGGGATTGATGGTGAAGTCGTATGCCACGAAGCAGTGAAGCGGTGAGATAGCTGCGCTCTTCGGCACGAGCACCCCACCTTCCTCGTCGCAGTAGCAGACCTCGAAGGCCCTTCCGTAGATCGAGGCATCGGAGACGAGCTTCTGATCCACCTCCTCCTTGGTCTGGTCCCTGAACATGTCCACAATGGATTCCGCCTTCTCATCGCCCTCCGCAGAGGTGTACTGAGGCGGATTCCCTGCGACATAGGAGGATTTGGTATCGGAGATGTACTTGCAGTAGTTGGACACGCAAGGAAGCATCTCATCGCTGACCTGTCCGGTGTCGTATGCCCTGTCGAGGAACATAAGGCGGTGGACCCTGCCCATGAACCTGTTGTATGCGTTCGTGATGCTCTTCGGTGTTATTTCCGTGGGTGTTCTGATTATGTCATCCATGTTCTCAACTCCTCAGTCTCGGCTCTATGAACGTGGAGACTGCGTAACGTGTTTCATCTGCGAGATCGTCATCGACCTTCACAGGCTTGTCCTCCCCTCTCTCCGATGCCTTCTGGTCCCAATGGTAGAGGTAGAGCTCCTCGATGGTCATCGGGCATTCGGGTGAGATGTAGAGGACGTGAGTGTTCAGAAGTCTGGCAGTGGCCGATATGCCGTCGAGGACCTTCTTGTCGGGAGTCTGAGGCATCCAATACCTCCTCTCCGCCTCCCTGACGAGTGCCTCCCCTCCTCCGCCGTAGTCTATGGTGAGGTTCATCTTGCCGATACCGCCAAGCTCCTCGGTGATCCTCTCGAACACGTCCATGTACTCGGCAGTGGTCATCCTGGCGGACTGCTCGGGTGTTCCCCTCCATTCCCTGACCTTGTAGTAGGTCTTGGTCGGCTTGTCGTATGCGTACCAGCCCATGGCCGTAGGGTGGACTGTTCCGAAGTCGATGGATGCCCATCTGACCTTGGCCGTCTCCGGCGGTGCTCTGATGCAGGAATCCCCGAAGAACGGGTAGACGAGGCCCTCCGCGATGCACCGCTCCCCTAAGACCTTCCTTCTGTACTCCACCCCCGTGTATGTCAGCTCAAGGGCACGGATCTTCTCCGGCGTCATGATAGGATTGTCCTGCAGGGTAAAGTGCCTCTCTGAGTATCCTCCGAACTCCTCCTTCTCCTCCGGGGACATGGCGAGGTATCTGTCCGTCCATTCGGTGTAGAGCTTGCACTTGGGATTGTCAGGGTTCGAGGTCCACAGGATCCACGGATGGTCCGCAGCTCCCACACGGGCAAGGGCCTCCTTGATGAAGTTCTCGTGATGCTTCGTGATCTCGTCCGCTATCCAGAAGTCAGCGGTGAATCCTCTGAGGGAATCGTCGGAATCGGCATCATCTGCTCCGAATATGACTATCCTGACGGGCCCGTGGGATGTCGGCAGTACGATCTCTCCCTCGTGGATGTTGAATTTCGCCTTGGGAGCGAGGTCGAGAAGCCCCATAGATGTCTTCACGACGTTGTTCTTGGCTGATTTGGATGTGTTCCCCGACAGGATTCCCTGCTTCCATGTGGGATTCTTCTCTACGTGGTACAGGAGGGCTAGAATCGAGGCCTGTGTCTTTCCGCATCTAACAGGGCCTTCCCAGAAGTTCAGCTTGTCATCGCACTTTATCCATTCGAGAACGTGCCTGGGTGGGACCTGCAGTGCTTCACTCATTCTTTCCCACCTCTATTCCTTTCAGTGCCTCTGTGAATGCCGTGAGTATCGGGTTGTCGGATGCGACCTTGTTGTCGAGTCCTCCCCATCTTCCGGCCAATGCGATATATTGACGATACTCCTTCAGGTACGATACCGTGAGCGACTCCCTTGTGGCATTTCCTTCGATGTAACGGACTCTCTCAAGGCCTTCCTTGATGGTGGTCAGTCCGTCCCACAGACCGAGAAGCGCATGATCTGCGAGATTGTCTAGGGAGATGGGTTCAATGGGAGGGAATGCCTGTTTTTGCAACTTTGTTGCATTTTCTTTTGACACTGTTGCATTTTCTACAACAGTTTCATTCTCTGCGTCCTGCCTCTCCTTAGCCCTTCCTTCGAGTTCCTTCTCGACCTTCTTCTTCCACCTATAGACGGTTGTACGATCCACGTTGTATTCTTTGAGGATCTCGCTGACAGGCACGTGATGATAGAGCTTGGCGATTATCTCATTACGTACCCTCTTCTCGATTGCCACACAGTATGCCTCCTGTTAGAGTGAATCTATCATTACGGAGTGCTTTTATTATGCACTGCATGAGAAGACCACTGCGGAGGATGGTGTTGTCCGCAGTGTAAAAGGTTTGAACTGGTAGGTATAAAGGCCCCTTGTTCTAGCAAGGAAATCCGTAGCTTACGCTGTACGGTCAGCGATCATGGAGTCCCTGCGCAGGGAAGGAGGTTGGTCCTCCTATGCTCCGATGACTATCAATCGACCCTCATGTAGGCGTATGTCTCCCGTCCGTGGTATCTCTTCGGGGACTTCCATCTCTCGAAGTAGCGATACTCCACCAGATCGTCCAATGCCTTCTTCACGTTCGAGGATCTTGGGTATCCGAGTATCTCGGCTATCTCGGCAGGAGTGTAGACTCTCCCCGGGATCGTGTTCTGCAGTATGTCCTGTGACAGGGTCATTTCCCATCCGACCGCCGTTTCAGGACAGCAGCTCCTCATTGTATTCGAGGAGGTCGTATCCCGATGTCACTTCGGTCTCGAACACCCTCGTCTCCCCCTCCTGCCCTTCCGGTGGGTCCACGAAGAGGGTCGCCTTGAATCCGATGACGTGCTTCTCGTGGTTGATGTGGATCTCCTTCGCATCGTATGTCCCTATGACCCCGGTGGGAGGCTCTATCATCTGCACGAGGCCGTTCTTCTTCCCCTTGGGGACGACGACCTTGGCGATTATCATTCCTGAGTCCCCTCTCTGAACCCTGTGGTGGTCGGCCTGGGTGTGCTGAGGGTCTCCTTCATGGCGGTGACCAGTGCGTCCGTCAGCCTTATGGCGGCTCCCTCAGATGGGAGCACCACGCTCATGATTTCCTTTCCGTTCCCGTCTATTATACATGCTCTGTATTCCATTTTCATCCCTTCTTGATGTCTTCTGTAATGGGTTTCTTCAGGAATGTCGGGCATTCCTGTCCGTCCGAGGGGATGACTACCTTGTCGTACTTGGTGCAGTACGATGTCACCGGCACGTCACCCCAGAATCTGTCGTGTCTCTTCCCCTGTGCTCTCCAGTGACGGCATTGGTGGCATGTCTGCCCACCGTTCAGGGTGTCTATCTTGGGCATCCCTCTGATGCTCATTCCCCGTCCCTCTTGCTGTAGTGCTGCATGTAGGCTTTCTTCAGGAGCATGTCCTTCAATTGGTCTCCAAGCTTATCATGCACTGCTTTGTCGAGGATCATGTGGTCGTAATACTGGCCGTCAGGGATCTCGACCTCCACGGTGACCCTCGAGATCACCACGCAGTCGAACCTCATTCTGATACCCCGTGCCTGACCTTCCACCTGGAGTGCAGACTGTCCGTGAGAGTTATCTTCCCCGTACCTGCCAGGTAGAGCATGACATCCAATGCCTCGCTCCGGGAACAACCAATCTTGGCGGCGACCTCGTCCACGGACCTCTCGACCTCCAAGGCCTTGAGGACCTTCCCGATCATCTCCGATGCGTTCATTCCAGCTCCTCCACCTTCCTTCCGCATGTGGGGCAGTAGACCAGCGGTGTGCAGTCGCAGTCCTTCCACCATATCTGGAACCTGTCAGGGCTTCCCTTGGGTTCATCGTCGAAGAAGAGGATGGACTCCCTGACATCGTTCAGCATGATGACGTTGGCCATCTCGTTGCAGCATACCTTGATGGGTACGTTCTTGCATCTCTCATCCATTATTCTCACCTCTCAGCTGTTCATCGAGCCTCTTCTGGTCGGCCAGATCCCTCTGTACTTTCAGAAAGATCCATCTGAGGTCCAGCCATTGCCTGAAATGGCTCCTCTTCTCCTCGGAATCGCACCATTCGGGGTATTCGAAGGGTATCTCGGGAGGGAATGCGTCCACTTCGATGTCGAAGGTCATTGCCGTACCCCCTGAACCGTTGCGTTATCCTCAACGGTCGCCAGCTTGATACGGTAATCGCGGTCCGTTTCCTCGATTATGCCAAGGATGGCCGTTCCCCTCTCCAACGGGAGGGTGTGGTCGCCTATGTAGTGCTGGACAATGCTCGCCAGAGATTCCAGCTTGGCCCTGCGATGTCTCAGGTCGCTGGTCTCCATCCTTCACCCTCCTCATCCATACGACAGCTCCCAGGATCAGGACCGTTGCTATCAGTATTCCAATCAGAATAATCTCCGTCAGCGTACCCTCTCCTCGTATCTTCCACAGCGGAAGTCCTTGACCATGGAGCTCGAGATGAGCTTCCCGTCGCATGTGTGGCGAAAAATGGGTATCTCCTCCCCGGTCTCCAGGTCCAGCTCGCTTCCGGTCTGGAACTCGGCATGATGCTTGCATGTCCTGCAGGTCTCGCTCTTCATCCGCAGACCTCCTCTTGACATCGAATCTGGCTAGAAGACCCATCAGGCTCTACACATCGTTCAGGATGCTCATCGCGTCGCCCATCATGTGCTTGTGCAGCCTTTGGACATCCTCTGCCGTGTGCAGATTATTAGAGGAACGTGCATGGATGCCGTCCATGAGCTCGATAATCATCTTGGCATCCTCCACCTTCGATTCCTTGGCATTATAGGCGGTCACTTTCCCACAGCTCCAATATGGCATGGTTCTTCTTGTTGACGAATATGCGCACCTTTCCCATCCTGATGAGGCTGGTGAGGGTGTCGTCAGCCTCCTTCGGGTCCAAGTCGAACTCCTCGCTGACCTGCCTTATGAAGGCGCGTCTCTCGATCTGTCCTGCAACCTCGAGGCAGTCGATGAGGATCTCGTCTATCATTCCCACTCCTCCACTATCTCCAGTTCGCATCCGGAGCAGGTCCAGAAGTAGTGCTCCGAATAGGGGTCCATGGACTGATACATCCTATGGCCACAGTGGGGACAGATCAGGACTATCTCCCTCTCATCCCTCATGCGCTGGCCTCCAGCGTGCCCTTCAGGTAGCTCCTCCTGCAGGTGTTGTTCCTCTGGTTGACCGTGTTGTCGAACTCTATGAGGTCGGCCTTGAAGAGCTCCCCGACCCTTCCTGTGATGCTGTTGATGGGTGACCCCGTCAATCTGGAGATCTCCTCATCGGTGACCCCGGGATTCTCCGCTATGGTCACGTAGACCTTGTAGCGGAGGACCGCCAGGTTGTTGGTGTTGAATGCCTTCCTGTATGCTTCTGCGCTGTTCTCTGTCATCATTTTACATCCCTTCTTATCGCTGACCTTTCAATCGTCCTTGCAGAGGAGCCTGTGCTCCTCGTAAATGGAGTTCACATTCTCTATGTCCTCCTTGGTTTTCTTGCGGATGGTTATCTCTACGGCGAGGTCATCGATGAACTGTATCACGTTCAGACTGCTCAGTCCGGTGGCCTCCATCGTCGTCTTCATGTCTCTCTGGATCCTGTAGGCTTGGATTCCCAACCGGGCCCAGCGTATCCATTTCGGTATGCTCATTTTCATTCCTGTTCCCTCCTCGCTGAATCTCGTGCTCTTACTCCTGCTCTATACATGTCAAAAGGTACGCTGAAGAAAATCTGAGGCCTCGTCCAACGTTTCAGATCGGTCATCCTCTGAGTACGGGGGCTGTCCCTGTTGACCATGATATAAGGAAGGGCATTCAGTCCTCTCAGGATATTGCACCGCTCCAGAGCATCCTCGTATGCTGCATCGTTGTGAAGATAAACATACCAGTTCGTCCTGTGCCTGATGTCCACTCCTGCATCCTTTAACATCTCGATCCCAGAGATGACCTCGTCCTGATAATCCATGGAATCGAAGGCGAAATGCCACCAATCTATAGGTCTCAGTTCTGCTATGCGCTTAGCAATGTCCCTGTCCATCAGACGGATGTCCAGCCCTTGATTGAAGTCCACCTTGAGGTCGTTCTGCAGGATCCAATCCGTTACTTTGAAGAACCAGTCCTTGTCCAGTAGGATGTTGTTGTCCATGAGGACGATCTTTCTGTGGCTGGGATCATGGAACTCCGATGGATGCTGATTGATACGGAACCTGCCCTCCTTCTTAGGGACGATGCAGAAATAACATCCGCGATCGCATCCTCTCGTTGTAAATCCAAGATCGTAGTCGCATTCAGGATAGATAGAGTAATCCGGCATCATAATACTGACTTCATCGGGCAACTTCTTCTTGAGATCGTAACCGCTGCCTCCGATGTCTATCTGGGCGTTGGGATAGTAGAATCTCAATCCATCCACCTTGTGCCTGTTGGCCTTGAAGATGACTGATGCCCAGACCTCATCAGGATCAGAGATGTTGAACCCTGTCTCGAATCCTTCCAGCTTCCTCCATGTGCTGATGTGCATCAGCGCGAGATTCGGTATTGTGGAATCGACATCAATGAGAAGAGATTTCATCGGAACCCTCCCATTGAATGAGGTTGGTCTGACCGCAGCCAGTAGGGATACCCATATGATCCAATACCTGCCGTAGTCCGAGGCCCCCCTCCTGCTTGTCCTTCATACAGTATGCCCATTGTTTAGGATGGGTTGCTTTCAGCTTCAGGAATCTTCCGCGATCCTGCGTTATCCCGAACATGCAGAATATACATCCTGTACGTTCGTATCCCATATCGTAAACTGAGGCATACGGCAGATCGTATCTCTTGATGTAGTTCCATACATCCTCATCGGTCCATATCATCAACGGACTGGACTTCGGGATAGCGGTGTCGAACTGATTCTCCCCCTTCTCGCCGAATACTTCCTTCCTCAGAAGGCTCTCGTCCGCCCTTATCCCGATGAATGGACATCTGCCAGTCTCCTTGTGGTATCTCTTGGCCGGACGCTTCTTCATGATGTCGCAGCAATCACGAGACACCTTGAACGGTGCATCCACGAGGTATTCGTACCTCTTCCCCCCATACCTCGTGTCCATTGACATCTGACGGATCCCTGACGGCTGTCCTCTCTGTGCGAGGTCGATCCAATGGGCCATCTCCTTTCCGATGACGGGATAGCCCCTCTCCTCGATGACCCTCTTGAATGACATTTCAGGTTTCAGCCATGTCACATTCTCGATGGTCTTGACATGTTCCCTGATCTCAGGGAACTCCAGTCCGGTATCGACGAACACGGCAGGGACATCCGGATAGAGGGCTCTAACAAGGTGAAGGAGGACGGTCGAGTCCTTTCCCCCCGAAAAGGACACATAGACCTGCCCCTTCATGGCGATGTAGAACTCCCTGATCTTGACCGTTGAATACAATATCTTGTCATCGAGGGAGAGCCTTTGCAATTTGGCGAGATTGCAGGTCGAATCCTGCGGAGCATCGAAACAGTTGGATGATAGACTCACGCCTTCACCTTCTTGTCTATGTAGTACCAATCGACCATCAGCCATATCGCATTGAGATCGTAATGCTCGCATGGCTCCATCCCGATCTTGCTGTGCAACGGTGCATCTATGAACGGACATGTGGTCATTATGTTCACCATCTCATGATGAGAGCATGTCCAGCAGTTCTTCGGGACATTCTCGGGACGGTGCGGAGCCGGAACGATACGGGCTTTCATTCGCTCACCCTCTCATACCAGTCGTCCATCCCTCTCTTGCAGTTAGGACAGTTTTCCCTAACCCATACGAACCCGAGAGGGCTGTCGTCCATAGGCTTAGATATGTCCTTGAGGTCGAATATGGCTCCGCAGAACCTACACTTCATCTGTACGTATCCATCATCGGGCATTCCCTTGTTCTTGCTCCGACTGATACGGTCCAGATATTCCTCGAAGTCTTTGTCTGCTCTTTTCTTGGCAGTATGAAGGGTGTTTGCAATGCTTTGTGCCTCCTCGTCTGTCAGGCAACCATAATCGTGTAATGTCCCCAATTGAGCGATCATCATCGTGAACATCCCGTTCTTACGTCCATGTGGCCTCATTCCTTCGCCCCCTTCGAGAACTCGATGAAGGAATCGGTGTGCTTCAGGCACAGCTCGTATGCCGTGGTGTCGATGGTCCCGGGGCCTACGAAAGCATAGACCAGGTGAACATCCTCTTCTGGGATGTCCTTGCCACAGATCGCACAGACGCTCATAGCCATGCCTCCAATGTGGTCTGACCGGATTGGTATGGCTTCGGCAGAGGGACGGAATGCCTGTTCAACTGGAGCAACGGACTGTTGCGGAAGAGATTCCAACAGTAGTTGACCGCGACCCCCATGTGCTTTCCGGCAACAGGGCAGTCCCTGTGGATCATATTGCAGACCTATTCGCCTCTGACATTCTCCCATGCCTCTTCGGGATGGACCATTTTTCCGCATTCAGGACATGGATATTCCGGAAGGCCTTTGGTGCTGATCTTATCTCCCCAACTCATTCCAAACACCCCCATGAATCGAGTGTCGCCTGAGATATTTGGTTGACCTTGTACGTCCTGTCGATGTAGATCGCCTTGAGGATCGCCTGAATGACGTTCACGACCATACTGTTCCCTGCCTGTTTGTAGAGCTGCGCGTCGGACATGAATTTAGGAACACCCTTCTTGGATACCGATATGACCGCGTTCTCCGCTCTCCATTCGTCCCTCGCATCGAATCCCATGAGCTCGAAGCACTCTCTCGGCGTGAGCTTGCGGATGCCTTCATTGTTGACTCCAACCTCGCTGAAATACGCCGGAACATGATGGACGAATGCCTTCCCTAACTGTCCTGTGATGTTGACCTCTTCATCAGGCTCCGGGAACTCGAACTTCTTTCCCCTCAATGAGACATAGAAACATCTCTTCCTGCTCTGAGGGACTCCGAACCCCGGAGGATTCAGTATAGCGTAGGTCGTGGTGTATCCTAAGCCCTTCAGCTCATTGAGATAGTCATCGAACACGGCCTTGTGCTTCCTGCCTACGATGTTGGCGACGTTCTCCCCCAATAGGACCGCAGGAGGTTGTCTGCCAGCGTCCATGGTCGCACGGACGAGCCTCGGTATCTCCCATATAAGCGACGATCTCGTACCGCTCCCTTTGACATCCCCTGCCTGTGCTCCGGCTATCGAGATGTCCTGACATGGACTTCCGTAGATCACTAGGTCGCACGGGTCGGGAAGGGCTGTCAATGCGGTTATATCGCCGAGGTTCTCGGTCTCCCCGTGGATTGCGTTATAGCTGAACGGTGCGTACTTGTCGATCTCGCTGATGACCGATGTGTGCGGTATGCCCAGGTTGTGCAGAGCCTTCCTCGGTGCTCCGATCCCAGCGAATGCCTCGAACGCATGAACGGTAGGCATATCAACCTGTTCGGGGACCTTGGGCGCATATGGTGTGTCGATGATGAATAATTCATTCTCCTCGTCGATGGTCATCGTCAGCGTCCCTTCCTCCACTGCGAGGTCGATAAGTTCCTTGAAGTCCCATTCATCCATTGTGAACAGAACGTCGTTCTCGACGGTGCAGAGGCCTCCGCATTCGGCCATAAGGTCGTAGACCTCGATAGGGCCCATATATCTCGTGACCTCGTAGAGCTGGTTATAGACCTGGGCCTTCATATCGTGCGGATAGCCCTCCAGTATCCTGTCGAGCTTGTCGTGCGGTATCGGGCATTCCGTAGGCCATCCTACGCAATTCTGGATCAGGTTCCTCTCCAATCCCATACCCCCGACGGTGAGAGCGTTGAATGTCGATGTCATGCCCCTACCTTCCTCTTAAAGACGGTCTTCTTCCCTTTGTTCGTCCAGATCTCGCGAGAGGTCACCAGTCCAACCTTCACGAGCTAGTCCAGATGAGCCTGGACCCTTCCCGTGCGTATCTCCACCAACTTAGGATCGAAGTCTGGATAGGCCATCGCGGTGATCCTGTCGACCGTCCTCTCGTCATACTTGGAGAGCGACTTCCAGACCAGCTTCTCGTTCGAGAATCTCGGGACGTACTTCATCCCAGGACCTCCTCAAGTCTGTCCTTGCAGCGGACGATGATGACCGCTACCTCCCTTCCCGTCGGTGTGAGGATCCAGCGCAGGTCGCCGTCCTTCCAACGGGTGGTCAGGCCCTTGGACCTGAGCCTCTTCAGTATCTTCAGGACACCGGAGCAGTCCAGCCCCGTCCTCTCGGCGATCTCGTTGGCGAACAGCGGACCGCTGGAGTTCATCATGGCCTCCATGATCTCCGGGATCGAGGTATGGAACAATGTCCCCATGACGGTGTTCATTCCTCCCACCTCACGAACTCAGTGCAATGTCCGGGGCAGACACGCAACTTACCTTTGATGCAGCATTCGACTTTTCCCGATACCAGACTCTTCCCGTAGTGGAAGCATTCGGAGCAGTCGTTGTTCATATCCCTGCCTCCGCTCCGCAGAAGGGGCAATAGGAGAACTCCCTGCCCTTCTTGGGGTTCGCTTGGACGGCCATCATGAGCTTGTGCGATGCGGACTGATAGACCAGACCGCTGAGGATCATCAGGTGCATGTTTCCGCAGCAGGGCTCGACCCCTCCCTTCACCGGGTAGAGCTTCCCGTCGTAGAGGGCGGTCATGGGTTGCCCTCCATGAACTCCTCGTAAGGTATAGGGCGTTCGCACCTCTCGCAATAATAGCACCATGTATCGTCAGGCATGTCCCTGACATGGACCATGTCGTCCTGTCCGCACTTCCCACAGGCAGGTACGTTGCAACGGATTCCGTTAACGAATGCCTCGGGGCTCATGCGAAAACCTCCAGAAGCTGGTCCAGACCGCCCTTGGGGTAGTCTCCGGAATAGGTCATGCTCTTGTGGTCGCGTCCCCTCTTCCAGAGGGTCCATTGGACCAGATTGCCTACTTCGAGGAACCTCCTGACCTGCTCCAGATCGCAGAGGCTGAATTCCTCGTCGTAGTGTTCGCAATCGTCACCGCCGTTGATGGGATACCAGCGAGTCAGCTTCAGGTGGTAGTTGAACCAGCCCTCGGATTCGGCCTCGGCGTAGGTCCATTCCCTCTCGATCTTCTCCGCCTTGACCAGCCAGAAACTACGCTGGTAGTGATGCCAGACCTCGTTCATGAGCTTGGCTGTGCAACGCTCCTTGTCGGCATCTGATACGAGGTTATGAGCACCGACGGCCCCGTGGTATAGGCCATCGTCCTTCTTCCTCTCATTCTGCTCGGAGATACGGTCCAGTTCTGCGTAGTATTCGTCGGGGTAGATGGTCATATTGTGACCGCAGGTGCATGTCCCCTTCCAGATCTTCCATGTCCTGCCGAGGTCCGTGACCTCATTCTCGTAGAGGGTCATGGAGCCTTGGCATTCGGGGCATATCTCGGTGGAGCTCACAGCTTCACCTCCGCCAGCTTGATACCGGAATCCTTCAGCTCCTTGTAGCACTGGATGAAGGAACCGCCCTTCCAATCAGACATGATCCCGAAGCGACCTACAT
>CALAVG010000361.1 GCA_937892275.1 uncultured Methanomicrobiales archaeon
CATCGACATCAAGAAGCTGGTCGAGGGTGTGGGAGTCAAATTCGTGCAGGAGATCAACCCGTACGACGTCAAAGCCGCCACCAAGGTCATGAAGGATGCTCTCGAGTTCGACGGTGTTGCAGTCGTTATCTCCAAGTGCCCTTGTCCCCTTGAGCTCAAGAAGCAGAAGCAGCTTGTCATCAGACCCGTCGAAGTCCATCAGGACAAGTGCATCAAGTGCTACAACTGCGTCAGGACCATCGCATGTCCGGCATTGTTCAAAGGCAAGAATGGAGAGATATCCACCGACCTCACGCAGTGCATCGGATGCGGTATGTGCGCCAACGTATGTCCTACCGGAGCCATCGAGGTGAAACAATGAAGTACACTGTCCAGATAGTCGGAGTCGGAGGACAAGGTGTCCTCTTGGCGTCCATGGTGCTCGGAAACGCCGCCATGGAGATGGGATACAAGGTCGCGATGAGCGAGGTCCACGGAATGGCCCAGAGGGGCGGAAGCGTGCTTTCCACACTTCGTTTCGGGGACGATGTCATCAGTCCTCTGGAAGCAGTCGGATCCGCCGACCTCATCATGGGATTCGAGCCTGCGGAGACCTGCAGGAACCTTCCTCTCGGTAACAGGGATTCGGTCGTCCTCATGAACCTTGATCCTGTGCTGCCTTCGATGGTCGCCGCAGGTTTCGAGGAGTATCCCGACATAGAGGACCTCAAGAACGCCGTACTGAAGCAGAACAAGAACCTCTTCACCATCGATGCGACCAAGATCGCCATCGAGGCCGGAAAGGCCGTTGCCGCGAACGCAGTGATGATCGGTGCCGTCGCAGCGATGAAGGGATTCCCAATTCCCAAGGATGTCCTCCTGAAGAACCTCATGGACCTGGTCCCCGAGAAGTTCAAGGATCTCAACGTCAAGGCCTTCGAGATGGGCTACTCGGCGATGAGCTGATCATAAAAACAGGTTATAGTGAAGTTGGGGCTTTCGCCCCAACGTTTCATCTCAGAGTTTTGGTTTCCTTCCGCAGATGAACATCGTGACCCCTACTAGGACGACGACCGCTGTTGACAGTCCAATGTATAGGCCAGGGGATCCGGTGAAGGTCTTGACATTCATCGTGACTTTGGCCTCTATGTAGAGGTAATCCTGCTTGTACGTCGATGTTATGCTGTAATAGTGGCCTTCTCCGGCATAGCCTAAGGTCGCTGAGGTTCCAACCCCTAAAGAAGTGAAATGCTCCTTCTCTAATCCAATCACATCGTAGATGCCTATATAGCGCACATTCTTGGTAAGGATTTCATCAAGGGTAATCGTCATCTGCGACTTCTCATTTACATAGAAATCATAGGTATACGGTCCGAGCACCTGATAGGGACCATTAACGATTGAAACAAACCATGGAATCTGATATCCGGATATGTAGTAGATTTCATAATATTCGCCCTCTTTGAATTGGGTGATCTGTGAAACAGGCGGAGATGCGGTCCTATAGTTGGAGAGGAAATTGATCATCGGAGTATCTCCGCCGACAGCATACGCCCATATGTTCTGTTCATCAAAGGTTGCTTCATACTCGCACACCACAGTGGCATGCCAGATGGTAGTGTCGCTCCATCTTACAGTGACCTGGTAGGGGTTATCCGCATCAACAGCTGGGATAACGGCGACGGTCATTATTAGAGCCACGAACATTACGGCCAGTATTTTCTTCATCACATCTCCCTCCTTGAGACAGCAAAGATTCCCAAAGCTAGGAACACGACGGTCCATATGATGGCAATAATGGCAGTCACTGCGATATTTATCTCAGAAACATCGATGATGTTGCCGCCACCACCGAGCATCAGGTTGATCATTCCGACAGGGGATGCCGCAAAACGGCTTCCAAGGCCCAGACATGTCATATCCGGCAGAAGGTTAGGTAACAGCGCCAATGCTGCGGAATCGATATGGTGTTCAACGAAAAGATAGGTCTGGATACCAGGTATCGCTGCTACCAGTGTCAATAACGAAACGATTGTTGCACCACGTTTGAGGAAACATCCGACAGCGAAACTGAAGGATGTGTACACGAGTACGGCCAGTATCAATGAGATGAATGAACGGCCCAATCCGCCCTCATCGAAATAGGCGTAGTCCAAATTGGCGGTCAGCATCGCCATCCCGTATGCGAATACGAAGACACCAAGCGTTATCACCATGGATGCCAGATACTTTCCGAGACAGAATGATGATCTGGACATCGGCAGGGCCATGTTCATGTATGCTGTGCGTTCGTTGATCTCCGAGGGCATGAGGGTAGCGCAAAGGAATGAGGTGAACAGTCCCAAGACAAGGGGGAACAGGAACAGCATCAATCCCATCATTCCATTCCCGCTGAGTTCCGTCATATTGCCGAAGGACATCCTGTCCTTGATAAGGTTGTAAATGATAGGAATGAGGACGGCCGTGAACAGCAGAATGTAGACGATCTTCTTCTTGGAGAAGAGGGACATCTGTGTCTTGAATACGGTGAATGTCTGCATTATTGGATTCGGTAGTTGATATCTCACGTCACGGTGGGCCTGCATATCATTCATCTGAGGTCCAGTGGCCTGCCATGTACCTTTCGGACGGTCGTCACGGACGAATCCCTGATCCATATTCTGCGGCATGTACTGCGGAGGATACTGCTGTTGGCCATTGTATTGTTGGTTCTGAGCAGGGTATTGTGGCTGTTCCCCTTGCTGAGGATAGAATGGGTTCTGCTGATTGCCCTGTTGACCGTAATTCGGATTCTGCGGAGGTGCATCATTGCTCCCTCTGATGATCGGACTCAAGATGCTCCCTCCCCTCTTGTGAGATCCATGTACAGATCTTCCAGGTTCTTTCCCTTCTCATTGACAGATAGCAGGCCCAGACCTGATCTGTATGCCATGCTGATGACATCAGCCTGCTGTTGCAGGGATCCCTGGAATTCCAGTTTGAGGATATGGTCGCCCATGGTCTGATTGGTCAATACTCCAGCGCATCCGGAGACGTTCCTGACGAATTCGGGAGTTATGCCTCTCATGGTCTTGATCTCCAGCGTAATAGGGCCGGAGGATCCAGATCTAAGCAATTCAGCTACATCTCCCGACATGATTGCACGACCGTCACGGATCATGGTAACTGAACCGCACAGTTCCGACACTTCGCTGAGGATATGTGTGCTGATGAGCAACGATCTGTCCTTCTTTTTCAATCCTTGAAGGATCTCCCTGATTTCCACCATACCTCTCGGATCCAGACCAGATGTAGGTTCATCCAGGACGATGATATCCGGATTGGGCATGAGTGCCTGCGCTAGAACGACCCTCTGCTTCATACCTTTGGAGAAACCTTCGATCTTCTTGTATCTCCAATCCCACATCTTCATCTCTTCGAGAACGTCGCGGGAACGGATGGCAATCTCTCTTTTGTCTAATCCATAGATGTGTCCGACATGGTTCAGGAACTCAGCAGGTGTGAATTCCGGATATGGCATGGGAGTCTCGATTACACACCCTACACTCTGCAGTGCATGGCGGTGGTCTCTGATGTCCACTCCTTTGATGCGTATGTTTCCGGAAGTCGGTTTCAATAAACCTGTGACAGCTTTGAGAGTTGTACTCTTACCAGCTCCGTTAGGTCCCAGAAGGCCCATGAATTCGCCTCTGGCGATGTTGAAGCTGATGTTGGATACCGCTACGAAACTGCCGTATGTTTTGACGAGGTTCGATACCTCGATAGCGTTCATCCCGTTCAAAAATACACCGTTTGTGTATCATAAAGACGGTATATAGAGATTATACTACAGTCAATGAGAAATGGAAGGAGGGCGGTTGGGCCGCCCTCGTGGAGGAATTCAAGCGTTTGTGTATGCGTAGATGGGCGAGGTCTTGACGAAATCCTCGAATCCAGCAACGCTGTCGTCGGAGACTGAGTAGTCGTGCGTCTCCGGGTATTCTGCGATACATGCCTCGATGTGGGCCATGATCACGTTGTTGACTGCTATGTAAGCCTCGTCCATGGTCATGTCGGACATCTTCGAGATGATCATCTCGTTGTCGAAGGTGGTGGTGCGGGGGCAGACCATCCTGATCTTACCGAGTCCTTCCTTGGCCACCTCGCTCCTTCCCTCGAAGGAGAAAGGCTTGATCGCAATCGCGAATGTTCTTACGTTCTGGGCCTGGGCAGCTTCGATGACGACGGGGGTGGCACCGGTTCCGGTTCCTCCTCCGACACCAGCAACGATGAATGCTTTCTCGTAGCCGGCCAGAGCCTCTTTGATCTCCTCAATGTGGATGTCAGCGCACTGCATTCCGAGCCTGGCGTCTCCCTTAGCTCCCTCTCCGTGGAGGACGACACCCTTGCAGATGTAGATCTTCCTGTCGGCGGCGGACGCGTGAAGTGCGGCCTTGTCGGTGTTGATCGCGATAGTGTCCATGTCACACCTTCCGGTGAAGGCGCTCACGAAGTTGCATCCTGCTCCTCCGACGCCGACGATTGCGACCTTGTGCTTGTTCTCTGTGTTGTACACCATAGTGTGCATCCCCATTGTTTTTGCTAAAGAGTTTCCAACAGCATGATCCGGCCGGCCTCAGGGCCGATCCCATCCACCGGATTATGCCTATTTCCCATCCCTTTTCTTCACTTGTATGCAGCTCTCATCTGTGCTGCCCTGAATGCGTTCTCGATGGTCTCATCCTCGACGCTCTTGGGCACAATCTTGTCCAGGAGACATTTCCTGATGAACTCTTCCTCAGACACGGCAATGCCGGTCTTCACGAGCCCGCTTAGGGTATCCAGCTGTACGTCGCTGAGGCGGACGAAGATCCCGCCTTCTACGTTCAGGGGCTGTCCGGCCTTCATAGAGGCTATGTAACCCTTGATCGCATCACGGATGAAGTCAGACCTGTTGCCGATGTCATGATCTCCCATGAAGTCCTCCATCATCTGGATTTCCTCGGGTCCCATCCTGATCGTGATCTTGGTTCCTTCGTCTGACATTTTTCATCCGTCCGTTCTTGCAGTTTCCGTAGAGTCCCATCCCTTCTTTGACTGCAAGTAAGACTATGTCGGACAGAGTATATATAATTGTCGGACAACGCCTTACGTTGTCTTACAAAGGCCAATAGAATTCGTCCGACAGCAACGCTACTGTCCGACAGGCCTTCTAATACTGCCTCCTATATTATTAATAAAGTATTTTAAGAGTGGTCTTATTCCCAGCAAACACATACAGCTGGGATACAGTATGGCATACGATTATGGAACGATGGAAAAGAAGTGGCAGACACGCTGGGTAGAAGCAGGTCTGGACAAGTCCGACAGAGATGACAGCAAGCCGAAGTTCATGGCGATCTTCGCGTATCCGGGAGTCACCGGTTACCTCCATGTCGGACATCTCAGGGGGTACACATACCTCGATGCCATCGCCAGATACAAGCGTATGACAGGTTACAACGTCCTCTTCCCGGTAGGTACGCATGCCACCGGTAACGGAGGAATCAGCCTCTACAGGAGGATCTCCAGAGGGGACGAGGGTACCATCGATTATCTGAAGAGGAATGGCTGCACCGACGAGGATCTCGCCAAGATGAAGGATCCCCTGTCGGTCATCGAGTTCTTCAACAACGTCTACCAGAACGAATACTGGCGCAGATTCGGATTCCTGTCCGACTGGCGCAGATTCACATGTACGCTGTATCCTGACTACGCCAAGTTCATCGAGTGGCAGTTCATGAAGCTCCATGATGCCGGAATGCTTATCCAGAAGCCCTACTACGCTCCATTCTGTCCCGACCACGGTCCTGTGGCAGTTGATGCATCCGAGACGGATATCTCTAAGGGAGGTAAGGCGGAGACGCAGGAGTACACTCTCCTCAAGTTTAAGCACGGCGATGAATACCTCATCGCAGCCACCCTCAGGCCCGAGACCGTATACGGACAGGTCTGTTTCTGGGTGGATCCCGAGACCGAATACAACAAGATAACATACAAGGGCGAGACGTGGATAGTTTCCCCTCAGGCAGCAGAGAAGCTGCAGCTGCAGAAGGACGGCGTCGAGATCGTCGGCAAGGTCCCCGGAAAGGAGATGATCGGCTGGATGTGCGAAGCACCCATGATCCACCGCGAGATCCCTGTCTTCCCCGCTTCATTCGTGAATCCTGATGTCGGTACCGGACTCGTCACATCCGTGCCGTCCGACGCGCCCGACGACTGGATCTCGCTCGAGGCCATCAAGAAGAACCCCGAGATGATCACGAAGTACGGACTCTCCCAGGATATCCTGGACAAGGCAGTGCCCATCTCCATCATCGAGATGAAGGGCTACGGGGAGTTCCCCGCGAAGGACATCATCGACAAGCTTGGTATCAAGGAGCCCGGCGACCCCAAACTCCTCGACGCCAAGCACATCGTCTACAAGGACGGATTCCACACCGGAAAGATGAAGGATATCTGCGGATCCTTCGCTGGACTGCGCGTCCAGGAGGCCCAGGAGAAGATGAAGCAGGCCATGATCGATTCGGGAGAGGCCGATGTCTTCTACGACCTCACGGAAGAGGTCATATGCAGGTGCGGAGCACGCGTCCATATCAAGAGGATCGACGACCAGTGGTTCATCAACTATGCAGACCCCAAGTTCACGCAGATGACGAAGGACCACTGCAAGAACATGGAGCTCAACCCTCCGGAGTGGAGCGACAACGTGTACGGTGTCCTCGACTGGTTCAGGGAGAGGGCCTGTGCAAGGTTAGGCAACTGGCTCGGTACCCCGTTCCCCTACGACAAGAAGTGGATCATCGAGGCCATCTCCGATTCCACGCTCTATCCTGTCTACTACATAATATCCATCTACGCCAACGAGGGACAGATCAAGCCCGAGCAGATGACAGAAGCGTTCTTCGATTACGTCATACTCGGAAAGGGCGAGATCGGACAGGTGTCCGACAGCACGGGAATATCCGCTGAACTGCTGGACAAGATCAGGAAGGATGTCCTCTACTGGTATCCCCTGGACCTGAATCTCGGAGGAAAGGAGCACATGACTGTGCACTTCCCCGCATTCCTGATGAACCATGTGGCCATCCTCCCGCCCGAGATGTGGCCCAAGGGAATCACCGTCAATTGGTACATCACCGGAAAGAAGGACAAGACCGGAGAGGCCACCAAGATCTCCAAGTCGAAAGGAGGGGCTCAGCCCATCCCCGGAGCGGCAGCCAAGTTCGGTGTCGACGCCATGAGGCTCTATTACGCCAACGTCGCATCCATGTTCGTCGATGTCGAGTGGGACGAGGACACTGTCAACACCTACCGTCAGAGGACCGACAGGATTATGATGTTCGTCCAAGACCTCCTCGTATCCGAGACGGATGTCCCCAAGACGGATATCGACGCCTGGCTGATCTCAAGGTTCAACAACCATCTGGCCAACATCAGGAAGGCCATGGACAAGAACGACCTCAGAGCGATGACAACAATCGTCTACTTCGACATGTTCAACGACATCAAGTGGTACAACAGGCGCGGAGGCAACAACAAGGACACGATCCTCGAGGCCCTCAGGATCTGGATCCAGTGCATGATGCCGGTCACCCCTCACATCGCAGAGGAGCTTTGGGAGCAGGCTGGATTCGGCGGTCTCGTGTCCGCTGGACAGCTGCCCGAGCCCGACGAGTCGAAGATCTCCGTATCGGCAGAGTACGGCGAGAACCTCCTGAGGGAGGCGATGTCCGACATCACGGAGATCAGGAAGATCGCCGGCATCGAGGTCAAGAAGATCGTGCTGTATACCTCATCCCAGTGGAAGAAGGACGTCATGTAGCTCGCCCTTGACATGCTGAAGGACGGAAATCTCACCATCCCCGATCTGACCAAGGCCTGTATGGCAAGGGAGGACCTCAGGAAGAACGGTAAGGCCGTATCGTCCCTTGCAAAGAAGGTCGCGGTCGAGTTCGCAAGGTCCACGGTGGAGCAGAAGATGCCGCTTGTCACCACGGATGAAGCCGCACTGTTCGGTTCCGCAGCATCGTTCCTCTCAGAGGAGAACGGGGTCCCCGTCGAGGTCTATTCGGCCGATGCAGAGGGAATCTACGATCCTCAGGGCAAGGCAAAGGTCGCAGTGCCCGGAAGGCCTGCTATTTATCTCGAGTGAGAGAGAAACAATCAGGATTGAGGGGTAATCCCCTCACTCCCATCTTTTGTACAATTTGTGTTCTTGGCCGATCTGGTCCAGGCACCTGCCGACAACGATGTTGACAAGGTCGTCGACGGTCTTGGGTTTGGGGTAGAAACCGGGGTTGGCATCCACGATGCGCACCCCCAGTCTTGCGAGCTTGAGCTCGTTCTCCAGCATGATCACGCTCTTAGGCGTCTCCCTGGGTAGGAGGACCAGCTTCCTGTCCTCCTTAAGGCATACCGCCACGGCGCGTGAGATCAGCGTATCGCCGATACCACATGCGAACTTGGCAAGCGACGATTCGCTGCAGGGTGCGACGATCATAGCGTCGTACCTGAAGCTGCCGGAGGCGATCGATGCGAACATCTGGTCGTCCTCGTACACAGTGTCCGCCATGGCGTACACCTGTTCGACGGTGTAGTCTGTCTCGGCTTTCAGGATCTCCTTCGCCGTCTCCGACATGACAAGCATCTTCTCCCCTTTCAGTTCCTGGAGGAGGCGGACCCCGTATATGGATCCGGATGCACCTGTCATGGCGATGACGTATCTCATGCTATCAGCTGGTGAATTTGTGTTTGTTCTGGTAGATCAGGTAGCACATGACGAAACCGACTATCGCGAGGAGCAATCCCGAGATGTCCCCGATGAAGACCATGATCACCGTGAGTGCCGAGGCTGCGATGCACATGTAGAAGGCCATCTTGTAGTTCTCCAGCTTTCCGCAGTAATGGCTGGACACTATCGCTGCGATACCGCTGAGTGCGAAAATGACACCTTCGATGATGAGATTCGTCTTCAGTGCGTTCTTACCCGCTTCGGTGGTCGCACCGATCAATTCAAGGAACTGTTGGTAGTCATCCTGGGTTATGAGTCCTCTCTCCGCATAGTCCTTGAGCATGTCAAGCATTGTGTCCAGCATGATTCCGAACATGAATGCGAAGACGGCGACTATCAGTGCGAAGATGCCGTATACCAAGATGAGGACAGGGATGGCGCCCAGACTGTCCTGTCTCACGGGGGCGGTACCGACCGTAGTATCGGGAACTGCCCTTTCTCCATCGGCCCTGACCGAGGCACCGCATTCAGGACAGAAATCTGCTCCGTCGGGTAACGATGCTCCGCATTTGTAACAGAATTTTACCTCATCTGTCATGTCATGCTGATTAGAATACTTCTTATTAGTATTAGCGCCGTGGCTTTCAGGATAAGGGAATGGCTTTGGGGTGAAGATTCTATGACCACAGCAAGTATCATTACTGGAATCTTGGGCGTTCGTAATCGGTAGGATATGATCGATTCGTGACTTCGACACGTTGAAAGATTTCTCGATAGCCCAAGCTACCGAATTATGACCGAAACGGTCAATCTGACATGTATCCCAGCAGATATTGGGGGTTTATCTGTAACGTGTCCGTGATCTCGAAGTATCTTGATGTGACCTTGGCCGGGCCCTGTAGCCTAAGGGAGTTCTCGTCGCGGGAGTATGTAACGATCGTGTTCTGCACCTCGAATGCGAGGTGATACATCGTGAGCTGTCTGCCGTCTAGAAGGGTCTTGGCCCTTCTGAACATCGCATCCGCGATGTTCGATATCAATACCGCTATCGAGATGACAAACATCATCGCGTTCTCCCTGGAAGGTGTCTGCAGAAATATGGAATTCATACCCATGCCAGATTTCATGAGCCGGAATGACTGTTCCACCTTGTATTCCTGGTTGTAATAGGCCAGAACTTGCTCGTTCGTGACGGGTCTGTACGGGATCGGTACGGGTTCGCCCTCATCGACAGGCCTGTCCATGTTGGTGACCAATACGACGGTCTGCCTCTTTTCGGCCAACAATCTGATGTTGGTCTCGGAGATGAGCGGATCAAGATTCAGCTCCCACCAATCTGGAACATCCTCTGGATGTTCCGTCCTGTAGTGAACTGTGCAGACATTGAAGGAGAATGGCCCCGACGGATTCAACTCGAGAACGTCCAAGGACTTCAATGCATCGGCCTCGGTCGGGAATCTTCTCCCTTTGTAGCTATCGATGATGCCGGCGGCATCATCCATGGCCTTGTTACGCACCTTTTCCATCTCCCTTTCGACCTTCACGTCCCATCTGAATGCTACGAAGCGAAGAGGGACAACACGCCCTTTGACAAGCTCTACTCCCATCATCGTATCGGACATCCAGAGCCCTTTTTCCTCTGATTTGTACATTTTGGTCCCGACGGACCATTCCTGTATCTTCTGTTTGGCCTTACCCGTGAATGTCTCCGAGCACTTGCTCACGAACCGCATCCTCATATCGATCATCTTGGCGATGTTGGCCTTGGTGGCGAGTTTGCAATCACCGACCATTATCATCTCCTCCAGTTCCTCCTCGGAGAAGATACGCTTGAAGTCGTCAAGCGTATCGCTATCCATCGTGGAATCGCTGGTGCCGCCACTGTACGGCCTCATGTATCTGATGATCCTGTTTCCGTTGGTCACAATTTGCAGTTCATACTGAAGCAGCTCGTTGTGGAGATCCTTGGCGTGCCCGTTGTGATCGGGCACCGCCGCACCGTCCTTGTCCGGCTCGTGTTCGAGTCCATAGTACGAAACATCGGTGCTGTCCATATGGTAGACGTTGGAGTAGAATCCGCACCAATCTGTGGCGAGCCCGGAGCATTCACTGAATAGTCCGGTCAGATCCGAATCGTACAGGGTATCCAGCCCTCTTGCGAGGGCTGTGTCGTACAGATCGTCCTTGTTCACACCGGGCCCGAACAGCCGATCCGTTGGTGCGGTGTTGTATGCGGTCTCCACCTTGTACAGCGGGAACTTCTTGTGAACGTTGAAGGTCGGCCCTATCAGTGCCTTCACAACCATCCCCGGAGACAGATTCCTCTTCTCCGGATCGTAATTGCAGCGTTGGTCGATGAGACGTCTCATTCCGGAGGCCTCGAACAGCGCCATACCGACAGCGTTGGCTGCAGGTATGCCCTCGTATTCGATCCCCTTGTGTTGGATTTTCATCTTCTCCTGCCCTTTCATCTCATCACCTCCCTGACTTCAGATGCCTTCCTTTCAGGTTTAAGAATTATAATTTAACCAGCTATTGCTGGTTAAATATATATTCTTAAATTTAATAATAGCGGACAGAGGATGCCCTCTGAGATCGAAAATACCAGCTGAGATAGCGGTAGCTATCGTCAAAATCAATGTACGCAGACAGAATCGCTTAGAATGTCGAAGTCACGCGATTAAGGGTAGTTTAGGATACTATTTAAACTACGTTTTAACTGTGCCCGCATGCTCCTGATCATAGTATGCCTTCTATGTCTGTTGCTCGGTTTTGTGGTCTACAGCCGTGTGGTCGAGAGGATCGTCATACCCTACAGAAGCGAAACCCCTGCGATCAAGCACCCCGATGGAATGGATTACGTCCCTATGTCGAAATTCAAGATCCATCTGATCGAGCTTCTCAACATAGCCGGTACAGGGCCTATCTTTGGTGCCCTTATGGGTGCTAAGTGGGGTCCGATCGTTTTTATCTGGATCGTTGCTGGAACAATATTCGGCGGAGCGGTCCACGACTACATGAGCGGAATGATGTCTGCCCGGAATGAAGGCAGGTCGGCGACATTCCTGATCCGCCATTATCTGGGTGAGGGTTCAAGATACCCTGTTCTTATCCTGATGATCGTCCTGATGGTCATGGTTGCAGCGACATTCGCAAGGAGCGCCAGCGACCTTCTCTCCTTCATCACCGATATCCCCGCCGTGGCCTGGATCGTCATAATCCTTCTGTACTTCATCGCTTCGACCCTGCTCCCTATAGACAAGCTGATCGGTAAGATTTATCCCGTCTTCGGAGTGCTTCTCATCATGATGGCAGTCATCGTCCTCATAGGTCTCTTCGCCGGAGGCTACGAGATGCCCTCATTCACACTCGAGAACCTTCACCCTGATAACGAGGCGTTCTTCCCCGACATGTTCATAACGGTCGCCTGCGGAGCCATCTCCGGATTCCATGCCACTCAGGCCCCGATGGCCTCCAGGTGCATCAAGGATGAGAGGGACGGCCGCGTAGTGTTCTATGGCGCAATGATCGTCGAGTCCGTGATCGCAGTGATCTGGGCAGCCGCCGGAATGGCATTCTACTCCGATACTTCCGCCCTTGCTGACGCTCTTGCATCGGGAGGAGCATCCGGAGTCGTGTACGATATCGCCATCAATGTCGCCGGGCCCCTGGGAGGTATACTGGCGGTCATCGGTGTGGTCGTATGTCCTATAACATCCGGGGATACAGCTCTCAGGTCGGCCAGGCTGATGGTTCAGGATGACAGAGGATACGACTCCACCAAGCTGAGGAGCGGAGTGGCCATCACGGCGATTCTGCTGATCCCGATAGTGTTCCTCCTGACAATCGACTTCTCGGCCCTATGGAATTACTTCTCGTGGATGAATCAGACACTGTCATGCATCATCCTCTGGACCGTGACCGTGTTCATCGTCTCGATCAGGAAGTACAACAACTTCGCATTGATCACGGCCATCCCGGCAGTGTTCATGACCATGGTGGTGACCTCGTTCATCCTCTACTCGCCGATCGGACTGAATCTCGATTACGAGCCTGCAATGAGCATCGCTGCCGTTATCACGGTCATAATCACTGTGCTGTTCGTGAAGTACTACATCACCAGCGGAAGGGCGAAGAAGATCGAATGCGTGACGGACTGATCCTATAGGGCAGGTCCTGTTTCACGTATTCGATGTACCCTTTCACGATACACGGACAGTTCAGTTAATATACTACCGTGCAATTGGGAGAATCACGGATATCAGAGTCCCGTTTGTGGATTCTGCCGTGGAGGATGTTTCATCCTCAGGCCGTACGGGGGCAAGGTGCCGAACGTGCGGAGTACGAGTAATACTTGTTATACACTATTATTTTAGCAACGCTTATATACAACACCATTATACCAGAGTTCCAGTTAGGTCCGCCTTGTGTGGACTTTAGCGAGGTAATCAAATGGTAACTGTCTACGATGTTCCTGCCGAGCAGCTCATACTCAAGACAGCCCAGAAGCTCAAGGAGAACGATAAGATCGTTCCTCCCGAGTGGGCAGAGTATGTGAAGACCGGAAGGCACACAGAGAGAGCGCCTTCCCAGGATGACTGGTGGTACACTCGTGCCGCCTCCATCATGAGGAAGCTGTACGTCAAAGGACCGATGGGATCCTCCAAGCTCGCCGCCGAGTACGGTGGTTTCGCTGACAGGGGATCAATGCCTAACCAGGCAGTCAAAGGAAGCCGCAACATCGCAAGGAAATGCCTGATGCAGCTCGAGGCCGCCGGTTACTTGGTATCGAAGGATAAACAGGGCCGTGCAATCAGCCCAGCAGGCCAGTCCCTTCTGGACAATACTGCGAAAGAGGTCTACGACGAGATGAAGGCCTGAAAGGAGGTATCAGCAATGGACGATCCGGAATTAGAGGCATTGAGGCAGAGACGCATGCAGGAGCTCCAGCAGCAGGCTGTTCAGCAACAGCAGGAGGAGCAGAAGAGGCAGCAGGTCGAGATGCAGCTACAGAACGCAATGAGGCAGATCCTGACCCCCGAGGCCAGGGACAGGCTCAACAACATCAAGCTCGCGAACCCCCAGATGGCTCAGCAGCTCGAGATGCAGTTGGTCCAGTTAGCCCAGAGCGGAAGGATACCCGTCCCCGTCGATGACGCAATGCTGAGAAACATCCTAGGGCAGATCACCCCCAAGAAGAGGGAGATCACCATAGAGAGGAGATAATCATGTCAAGTACAAAGGCCCCCGCAATGAAGGCAAGACTGAACAAGAAGGTCAAGCAGAACCGCCGTGTCCCCGCATGGGTCATGATGAGGACCAGCAGGCAGTTCCTCCGCCACCCTAAGAGAAGGTCGTGGCGCATGAGCAAGATCAAGGAGTGATTAGGATGGCAGATGAAATCGAGAGAACAATCGTCGTCCCCCTCAGGAAGACAAAGCAGGCACCCCGCACACGCAGGACCAACCGCGCTGTGAAGGAGCTCAGGGAGAACATCGCTAGGCACATGAAGGCCGAAGAGGATCAAATCTGGATCGACGCCAGTGTCAACGAGAAACTCTGGGCCAACGGTATCCGCAACCCTCCCAACAAGATCACCGTCAAGGCAGTCAAGTTCGACGACGGTCTTGTAGAAGTCTCGCTCGCAGAGTGAGGTGAATCACGATGATGAGATTCTCACGTTACGCAGGAAACCCGAACATCGGAGTATACACAGCAGTGAACGAGAGTTTCGCATTCATCGCCGGAGATGCAGCCCCCGAGTTCGTAAAGGACGTCGAGGAGGCGCTGCAAGTAGAAACCACATTGATGACGGTGGCCGGATCATTCGTGATCGGGTCACTCGTCGTCATGAATTCCAACGGAGCCGTCGTCTCGGGTCTGGCCGACTCGAGGGAGATGGAGATCATCGGCGAGCGCATCAATTGCACGCCCATCGATGATCCTCTCAACGCCGCAGGAAACAACATTCTGGCCAACGATAAAGGGGCGATAGTGA
Organism: uncultured Methanomicrobiales archaeon; assembly: GCA_937892275.1. Classification (GTDB taxonomy): domain Archaea; phylum Thermoplasmatota; class Thermoplasmata; order Methanomassiliicoccales; family Methanomethylophilaceae; genus Methanoprimaticola. The sequence goes on from CALAVG010000361.1 coordinate 14,730, forward strand.
ACCCCGAATACTCCAAGGGCATGATCAAGGTCATATCCGATGCATTGGGGGTCGAGTGCGTGCCTTCGGCCATCGCAGGCATCAACACAGTCGGTTCTGTATGCAAGGCCACCAACAAAGGATGTGTATGTCATGCAGACGCTTCCGATGAAGACATCGAGCTTATCGAGGAAGTCCTCAAGGTGGAAGCGATCAGGTCCTCCGTCAACCACGGTTCCCGCATGGTGGGGGCAGGTATCCTGGCGAATTCCAAGGGTGCCCTGATCGGTGACAACACCACACCCATCGAGATGGGAAAGATCGAAGAGGGTCTCGCACTCTACTGATCAGTGGTCGAAGACCCAACATTCCTTGTTCTCCGGAAGATCCGCAGAAGTGATCTCCAGTTCGTTACCTATGAAGTCCACCGATTCGTTCGGTATTATGTCAAGGAACTTGTCCAGGGAGGAGAGTCTGAAGGACAATCCTCCGACCATGAAGTGCATCGGGACGATTATCCTCGGATTGACGAGTTCGATGAACTCCTTCACCTCAGGGATCTCCATCGTGTAGACCTCTCCTACGGGTATGAAGAGGAAATCCACTCCTTTGATCGCATCGATGATTCCTTTTGAAGGGATGCAGCCGAGGTCTCCGCAGTGGCATATCGAGATGCCCTCCATATCGAATCTGTAGATGGTGTTGGCTCCTCTCTCCGCCCCTTCGTTATGGTCATGCCAGGATTCGTAACCGTAGACCTTGATACCGCCGTGGATCTCGTTGAGTCCGTAGGCGAATTTCAGGTCCTTGTGCTCTCCCTTGATGACCCTCGACGCGTTGTGGTCGTAATGGTCGTGCGTCATCAGCACGGTGTTGGCAGAGGCCACCGGTGGCCTGATCCCCAGGGATCTTCCGTCGTGGGGGTCGACGACTATCGTGGTGTCACCGTTAGAGAATTCGAAACATGCATGTCCGTGCCATCTGATGCGCATGCCCCATAATCGGCGACCGTTCATAAAAAGAGGTATCATCAGTATTGTTCCGGATCCACATCGATATCCGACGTTCACGGACTTTCTCCAATTGCCTTCATGACCTATACACAGCATACATCCAGAGTCATTTTCAGCGGTTAATATTATAGACAAGTCCAGCATTCCTGGATTGCAAAACGGTGAAATGATGGGAGAGGTATTTTCGTCCAATGGTCCGACACGTGTGGTCCCCATGGACATACTCAAGGGCATTTTGATGATAGGCATAGTCCTTGCCCATCTGGAATTGTACGATTCCCCGTCCCGTGTCGGGAATCCCCCCACCATCGTTATGATGCTGTATCTCGGACTCCCGGTCTTTTACATCATCGCAGGTTACTTCTACAAGCCCGGCAGGGAACTGAAGGTCAATCTCAGAAGGGTACACAAGCTGCTCATAGCATTGGTGATAACATCTGTCCTCTCGCCGACCGTCACATACGTTTGGTTCACCCTCACCGGACAGCCCGTAGAGCTATCGGATCTGTTCGATTCCATCGTAAGGGCGTTCTGGTTCGAAGGTCTTCTAGGACCGGTGGATTCTCCGATGGAATGCCTCATGTGCTACGTCACGCAGGTGAACTACTTCCTCTGGCCTATGGCAGCAGGACTGATCATATTCTTCCTGTCCGAGAAGTATATCATGAAGGACAACCGCCGTATAGCAGCAACGATTGTGCTGATGCTATGCCTGCAGATGATGTTCACGGCCATTTACGTGAGGATCCCGTTCTACCTGCAGCTCTGTCCGATGGCGACCGCCTTCATATTCCTCGGAGCGCTGATATCCAAATACGATCTGTTCGGTCGTATCTGCAGCTTCGATTGGCGCAACTACAAGTATTGGCTGGTATTCGTCGTCTCTGCGGCGTTGTCATACATCCTTTGCTCCATCCTGCCACCTGGAGTGTATTTCGACAACCTCATCTTCGGGGACTACGGGTTCTGGTCCGTTATCCCGTGCTTCGTCGAGGTATCCCTCGTATCCATATTCCTGCTCTACGTGGCAGTCATCCTTTCGAAGATCCCTGCATTATCGCCTGTGCTGTCGCTGACCGGAAGGCACACCCTGTCGATGGCCCTCTTCCATATGATGGTAGCGAAGATGATCATGGCCCTGTTCTACAAGTTCTCTAACGACAGATGGTTCCCGGCGGAACTGGGATCATTGGACCTTCTTCTGATAGGTCTAGCATCCATCGCGATATGCGTAGCGATGGGTGTGCTGTGGTGGAAGTGCAAAAAGTCTCATAAACTGAACCGATGGTTCTTTCAGAGGACATGCACAATTTATACGCGTTAGTCGATTACGGGTTATGAAGCGGACGCTAGTCCTAGCCGTGGACAGGGATGACGATTTCGGTGTCAAAGGGAAGGTCGTTACTCCAGTTATCGGTATCGAGGGCTGCATCTCCGCCGCTAACGCCCTGGGGATCTCCGATCCCGAGGATTCTGATATCAATGCGCTCTACGCTGCGATCAGCACATGCATGGATCTGCAGGAGCAGGGTGCGGATGCGACCATCGCACTAATCTGCGGTGACGAGAAGGTCGGACACAAGTCGGACCTGGCAATCGTTGCCCAGCTGGAGTCGGTGCTCGACGAGATTAAACCGGACAACGTGGTCCTCATCGGTGACGGTGCGGAGGATGAGTACATCTATCCTATCATATCGTCAAGGGCACATGTGGACTCGGTCAAGAAGGTCTTCGTGAAACAGGCGCCCAACATCGAGGGTTCGCTCTATGTGCTGACGAAGATGCTCTCTGAGCGCAACAAGAGGAAGAGGTTCATCGCCCCCCTGGGACTGGTGATCAGCATCCTTTCGCTGTTCTTCCTGATCCCCGATCTCATCGTGTTCTTCACTTCGGGTGATGTCACCGATCTGCCTTCCATATCAAGGGACTTCATCATCATGCTGATCGGTGTGATCCTGCTGATGTACGCATACAACTTCATGGACAAGTGGGATGCCGCCAACCGTTACTTCAAGGACAGGATCCTTGCGAGGAGTACGGTATTAGTCATGACGACCCTCGCGGTGGGAGTATTCATCCTGAGCTGCATCATCTGTTTCTATGAGGTAAGGGACACATACTACGAATCCGGATTCGTAGCATTCGTATCCTTCCTTAACATGATTGTCTGGCCTTCCATGATGAGCCTGACCATCTATATCATCGGTGTAATCATTTACGAGTATCAGGAGGCCATGGCCATCCGTCTCAGTAATCTGTTCGACTGTTTCAGCGTCGCGAGTTTCGGAGTGCTGTTCACCGGACTTCTGGACCTGGTCCTGTTCTACACTGGTTCCATCGGCGAACTCTGGTTCGGAATAGTCGAGGTGCTACTCGGAGTCGCTATCTCCCTTATATCTAGCTACTTCAAGAGGCAGTATCGCGAGAGCCTTCTCACGGATTGATACGATGGATTTCGCCGAATGGGAGCCGATTTACGAGGAGATTCTCGCCGATATGGGCTATGACAGGTCAGATGACGAAGCTTCCGTTCGTATTCTCAAAGCGGTTACGCTCAATTCGGATCTCATATCAGGTGATGATGCTGCCGAGAAGATGAAGGATAAGGTCTCAGTGATCGGCAATGCTCCCTGTCTCGAGGACGATATCCGCAGCAAGGGGGTCGAAGGATCGGTCCTGTGTTCCGGATCGGCCGTAGGTCGTCTCATGTCCAAGGGCATCCGCCCGGACATGGTTTTTACGGATCTGGACGGCGAGATCGAACCGCAGATCCAAGCGAGTTCGGAAGGTTCTATAACGTTCATTCACGCACACGGGGATAATCAGGAGCTGATAATGTCCTATGCGGCCATTTTCAAGGGCCCTATGGTACTTACGACACAGTCAAAGCCCGAATACACTGTCTTCGACTACGGCGGATTCACCGACGGGGACCGTGCGGTATGCTTCGCCGAGCATTTCGGGGCCAAGGAGATAAGGCTCCTCGGTTTCGATTACGACAATCCGATGCCGAAGGACGGTTCGGATCCTAATGTCAAGCTCCGTAAGCTCTCATGGGCGAAGAGGATCATAGCAGGCAGGCTGAACGTCGTTTGATTCCATTATTATAGGATGAAGGCTTAACCGTGCTTGAGGAATAGCATGGATACCGGAACTTTGGTCCTCTTAATCCTGACCATAATCTACATCCCTATCTGGGTGTGGGTATGGAGAAATCCCGAGAAGGCGGCCAAGGTCCACCTGGTCAAATACGGGCCCTTAGTGATGATAAAGACCCAATTGGGTATCAAATCTATGGATAAGATAGCCAAATATCGCAGATTCTGGCTTTTCTTCGGGTTCGTCTCAAGATTACTTTCCGCTATTCTGTTCTTCCTGATGATGTACATGCTGGTCATGGCACTCATCGCACTTCCTCAAAGGATCGGTTCCGGAGGTATCGGTATAGAATATGCCCTTGCCATCCCCGGATTCAACCCGATGTTGCCGCTCACATACGGTATCGTCGCACTGTTCCTTGCAATGGTCGTCCACGAGATGGGACACGGTATCCAGTCCCGCGTTAACGGCTGTAAGGTCGACTCCACAGGTCTTCTTTACGGTGTCGTCCCCTGGGGTGCATTCTGTGAGCCTAACGAGGAGCAGCTGTCCAAACTGCCCCGCAGGCCTCAGCTGGACATCTATGCGGCGGGAATATCGATCAACACATTCGTTGCTGTGATCTCGGTCGCTCTAATGCTGGTAATCTGTTCAGGGATATCCGTAGCGAACTTCGGTCAGGAGCAGAACAGCGGGGACATCCCCGGAATATACTCCATCGATGACCAGTCGCCCGGATTCGATTCCGGAATTCCCACATCGGCCCTGATAACAGGCATAAAGCTGTATGGAGAGGACACGTTCCACACCGTAACAGCGATCACATCCAGCAAAACTGTGGCGATACAATCGGATATCGACATATCGCCGACCAGTTTCTATGTCCTGGAATACGCTTTGGAGGATTCCAGCCATTTGGAATCAAAACCCATTCAAATGGGTGCGCTGATCAAGTCGGTCTCCAACAACAGTCCGGCGAAGGAAGCGGACCTCAACGTTCTGACTTACCTGTATTCGATAACGATCACTCATGATGGAGAATCAGTGGAGCACTTCATCCACAACAGCTACGATTTCTTTGAGCTCATGAGCACCACCTCCGGCGGGGACAAGGCCGTTGTCAAGACCGTCACCGTGACCGATGTAGGTCAGGAGGTAAAGATTGACACACACGAGGAGGTAACGCTCACGACCTCCGGTTCACAGGGATACCTGGGAATATCCGTCACAAACGCAGGATTCACAATGACCACTCCCGACCAGATGATGCTGAGGGCCACTGACCCGTTCTACGGTGCATCCGACCCCATCTCATACATCCAGGGATTCTTCTCCTACCTGTCCGGACCCATCAACGGTCTCGATCCCATACCCAACGCCATCACATGGTGGTATGACGCACCCGCTGGGGATGTGACATGGATCATCGTGAAGCTTCTCTATTGGATCTTCTGGTTGGATATACTGTTGGCCATTTCCAACGCCCTCCCGGCCTATCCGTTCGATGGAGGCTTTTTATTCGAGGGAGGCATCAATTGGTTGTTGGAAAAACTGGGAATCAAGGATGACGAGAGGCGCAAGAAGATGTCTGGCAACATCTCCAGCAGCGTTTCGACGGTCACTTTGATGATGTTCGCCCTGGTTATACTGACGTTTATAATCTAATGAGAAAGGGGTGAAAGGAATGATCGATATCTACGAGATGCTCAACGGAAAGGTCGCAAAGACCGACAAGATCAAGGATAACGTATGGATTAACATGACGGATCCAACGGTCGAAGAGATAGACACCGTACAGAAGGAGCTAGGTATCGATAGGGAAGCCCTGACCGCCGCTCTGGATGACGAGGAGGGATCGAGGACGGAGGTATCCGAAAAATACACGATCGTCCTGGTCGACGCTCCTACCAGAGAGTGGAGGAACGGTCACGAGGAGTTCACCACATTCCCTATTTCCATAACGCTCACCGACAAGGCCATAGTGACCGTCTGTCTGCAGCCGCTGTTCGCGATCAACAACATCCTGACCACGATGAACAAGAACATCAACACCGTCAACGTGGCCAACAGGACGCGTTTCCTGCTTCAGATCCTGTTCAGGATCGCTATCAATTATCAGTCGGACCTGAAGTATATCGAGGTCAAGCGCAACGCAATCGAGGAATCCATCCGCAAGAACACCAAGAGGGAGGATCTCTTCGAACTCCACGAGCTGGAGTCCAACCTGGTCTACTTCAAGACCAGTCTTGCGGTCAACGCATCGATCATCGAGAGGCTCAGAAGGTCGCGTCTGATCGATACGCCCGATGACAAGGAACTGATCGACGATGTCATCATCGAGACCAACCAGGCACTGGAGATGACAACGACCTATGCCCAGATCATCAAAGGTACGAGGCAACTCGTGGAATCGGATCTCAACAATTCCCTGGCGAACGTCATGAAGTTCCTGACATCGATCACCCTGATAATCGCTATCCCTACCATGATAGCGAGTTTCTATGGAATGAACGTCCCGTTGCCCGGTAGCGACAACGAGTACGTGGCCTACATCCTACTGGCAGGAATGATTATCCTCTGTATGATCTCCATTGTGATACTCAAGAGAAGAGGCCTCTGGCGCTGATCAATATGTCCGATATCAGAGAATTGGCGGATGCCATCAGGAACTTCCCCGGAGTCACCAGGAAGGCTACAATCCACGAGATAGTCGATCTCTTCCCTACGTCAGGATTCCCCCATGTGGTTGCTGCCGAGGGCGAGGACGCCGCCGTTCTCGAGAACGGGGACATGTGCGTCCTTTTCGCCGCTGACGGTATAATGGAGAAGCTGATGGAGGCCGATCCCTTCCTTGCAGGATATTATGCCGTTCTTGTCAATGTCAACGATATCGCGGCCATGGGTGGGACACCTATCGGAATGGTGGATGTCATCTCCATCAACAGCGGATATCTGGACAGCGACCTCATACGCGGTATGCAGTACGGCGTCGAGAAGTTCAATGTGCCTCTGGTCGGAGGACATACTCATCCAGACTGTCATTTCAATTCCATCGAGATCTCCATCATCGGTTCCGTCGGCAAGGGCGATGCCCTTCTTAGCAGCACCTCCAAGGTCGGGGACGACATCGTATTCGTTATCGATCTGGACGGACGTTTCCCCGAGTCGGTGCCTTATTCCTACGACACCACGACGATGAAGCCGAAGGAGCTGGTCCAGGCCCAGATGGAGGCCGTCACGGTAGTGGCCAAGAGGCATCTGGCCCACGCATGCAAGGATATGAGCAATCCGGGGCACATAGGTACCCTGGGGATGATGCTCGAATCCTCCGCCAAGGGAGCTGTCGTTGACGTCACGAAGATCCCAATCCCGGAAGGAGTGGATGATATCAAGTGGGCCACGACATATCAGGGATGCGGTTTTGTGTTCTCATGCGACCCCCCCCACTCTCAAGAGGTCATCGACATATTCTCGAAGGTCGGATGCGCCGGTGCCGTGGTGGGAAAGGTGGACGATTCCAAGATCCTCAGCATCACCGATGGGAATGAGAAGGTCAAGGTGTTCGATTTCTCCAAGGACATCATAACCGGTGTGAAGGTCGATTGATCTGAAATGATTGGGTCATCATACCTTTTGACCGTTGGATAATTGAAAAGTGTCTGGCCACAACGGTTGTTCCCACATCAGAACATAAGTAGACCATTTCGCTTCTCCACCCTGCTACCCCGTAAACGTCAGTGGTTCGAAGTGAGGCTGCTCCCGTCAGGACCTGACCCGGTTTCCCCGATTAATGCAAGGAGAACGACCCTCCGGCCGTTTCTTTTGCAAACTCCGACTCTACAGGACAAGATTTCATAGTTGCTAGATGGGCTTATGGACCTCAGCGGGACCGTCCGCTGCTGTCACCCCCGCTATGACGATTTCGGGTATAGGGCACGCCAAGCGCCCCGGTCAAGCCAAACAAAAGGTTATTCTAAGTCATCATAAAAATACCTTCGCTCATCGAAGTCACATATTCCGCCCCTTATGCTGATGAACGGGGTTTAACCCAGGTGAATTCCTCTGTCCCATGTAGTCAGAGTTATATACCATCCTTCCATAATCCTGATTACCGTGCTAAGTGTTAGCATGCGACATTGGTGATTCAAAATGAGCATACTGGGCCTGGAAGACCCCTGGATTATAGCCGCATACGCTGGATGCATCCTTACGGTTGCCTTCTGCATATACGTCAGCTTGAGAAAGGGCAAGGAGTCCGACGAGGAGGAAGATTCGAATGACTGAGGGAATCGACCTGACCTTGTTCAGCGTAATGACTGCGATATTCATCGTTATAACTCTTCTTCTGGGCTGGTATGGGTATAAGAACACATCCAATAACCAGGATTTCCTTCTCGGACGTAACAAGGCGAGTCCGCTCATCATTGCCCTGTCCTACGGAGCCACCTTCCTCAGTGCTTCAGCTGTGATTGGATTCGGCGGTCAGTCCGCCGTTCACGGTATGTCGCTGATGTGGCTTTGTTTCCTGAATCTCTTCGCCGGTCTTGCCGTCGCCTTCCTGATCTTCGGAAAGAGGACCAGAAGGATCGGAAGAAAACTCGGTGCGGCTACATTCGCCGACCTTCTGGGAAAGATCTACCAATCCAAAGGTATCAGGACTTTCACAGCGATTCTCATCCTTGTTATGATGCCTGTTTATGCAGCAGCCGTCCTGAAAGGCGGTGTGAACTCACTTGCCGTCATAACGGGTCTTACCGATTATTACAACTACATCCTCATCGGACTCTCGCTGGTCGTTGGTATCTACGTCGTGTACGGAGGAATCATCGCCGTCATGTACAACGATGCTCTGCAGGCCTCCATCATGTTCATCGGAATGCTGGTGATCCTGATCGTTACTTGGGCATACACCGGCGGGATCACCGCAGGAAACGAAGAACTGGTCAGCCTCTGGGACCAGCGTATGGGAGACATCTCCGGATTAGGAGTTGCAGATGGTTTCGAAGGCTGGACCTCGATGTCTGAATTCGGATCCCGCGAATGGATGACCGTCGTCACCACTTTCATCATGGGTGTGGGTATCGGAGCATTGACTCAGCCCCAGCTCATCGTCAGGTACATGTCCGCCAAGAGCGACAGGGATCTCGACAAGTCGCTGATGATCGGATCCATGTTCATCATGGTCGTCGTCGGTGCCGCATACACCATCGGACCTCTGACCAACATATTCTTCAGCGACAACCACGAAGGAATGATGGCATTTGAATACATGTCGTCCATCGGACTTGGAACGGATTTCATAGTGCCTCAGTTCATCCTCGAGATATTCGAAACTATGACATTCGGCGATATCTTCATCTCCCTATTCCTGCTGTCGCTGATCTGCGCATCGATCTCCACGATCAGCGCTCTCATGCACACCATCGGAGTCGCCGGGGGATACGATCTCTTCTCCGTCTACAAGAGTAAGAAGACCGGCAAACAGACGGATTCGCAGTCCGTCAATCTCAACAGGGCCTTCATCGTATTCTTCATGATCCTCGTGGTCGTTTACTGCTACATGATGCCGAACGACATCATCGCCAAAGCGACGTCCATCTTCATGGGAGTCACCGCAGCGGCCCTGCTCCCCGCGTATTTCTACTCGCTGTACTCGAAGAAGCCTCAGAAGAAGGCGGCGGTCGCCAGTATCTGCGTCGGTACGTTCACGTACATGTTCATTGCACTGTTCCTGAATACCGGACTCAGCATATTCATGCCCGTTTGTGAATGGATCACAGGATCAAAGGTCCTGTTCCCGGATTCCATCATCGCATACGTAGATCCGCTTATCATCGCACTACCTCTATCAGCGCTGACTTTGGTAGCTTTTGCTTTGGTTCAGAAAAAAGAACCAAATATGGCCTACACCAATGATTCGTGAGGATATCATGGATGAAGAAATAGAGACGAGCGTCCTGGGGTTCGAGGAGAAGCATACGATATCGATCATGCTGTTCCTCTCCATCAACGGCGAGTGCAAGAAGATAGACGTCTACAGGAACGTGTCATCAAATCCACGTATCCCTGACAAATTGGACCGTCTCGAGGCCATGGGGTTACTCACACAGAAGGTCACCAAGGGCTCCCGTGCCGTGACCATAGAACTCACTCCCAAGGGAAGGATCGTGGCCAACAAGCTCATTGAGCTGGATAGGATAATGAGAACCGATTAATTAGGACATCGTGATAGCGATGTCATGAAGCACAAGGTGGTGGAACTCGGGAACGTATCCGTCGTAAAGGACGGAAACCTCATACTGGGTCCCATCGACCTTGACATTTTCCAAGGGGAGAGCGTGGCCATCCTGGGCCCCAACGGGTCCGGGAAGACCACCTTGTCCCTTCTTCTCAGTGGTGGAGTATATCCGTATTTCGACGAGGATGATCCCCACGTCTTCAGGATATTCGGCAAGGAGAGATGCAGCCGGTCCAATCTTCTGAGGCGCATCGGCGTCGTATCGATGGATCTTCAGAACCTTTTCTCCTCCGATATCACGGTCTACGAGGTCGTGTGTTCCGGTCTGTTCAGCGGATTGGGAATCCATCCAGACCGCATCGTCTCCGACGAAATAGATTCCAAGGTCAGGTCGGCTGCGAGGATGATGGGTATCGACGATATCCTTGACCGTGAGGTCTCCAAGCTGTCCCTCGGGGAGATGAGGCGTGCCCTGATCGCCAGAGCATTGGTCCACGAACCGGATCTGCTGATACTGGACGAGCCGATGACCGGATTGGACATTGTCATGAGATCCAAATTCAGGTCCCTGCTGGATTCACTGATTAGGAACGGTGTCGTACTGATCCTTGTGACCCATGATCTCTCAGATATCCCTCCATCTGTTAACCGTATTATAGCACTCAAGGACGGCATTATTCTGCACGACGGTAGCAAGAAGGACGTGCTCACCGATGACATAATGACCGAACTTTACGGAGAAAGTATTAAGGTAGTGGGAGATAACGGTACATACCAGATGATATTGGGAGGGCCCAGAATATGAAGCGCATTTGCAGAGGATGTGGGAACGAGATCCCAGAAGGACAGGATTTCTGTTACGAATGCGGAGCTTGGGCGGATCAGGCCATAAGGATCGACAACAGGGGAGGAATCACATATTCCGATATGTGCCTCAACTGCGGGAAAGCCCTTCCCAACGGATCGGAATACTGCCCCTATTGCGGCGAGAAGGTCCAGTACACGCCTCCGAGTGAACCAGTGGTCGTCAGGAGGACGTTGAACGTCATGGATTACCTTTCCGTGGCCTTGGCGGTCATCCCCGGATTCTTCAATATATTCGGTCTCGGGCAGATCATACAGCGCAGGTGGTCGAAGGCGTTCATCTTCATCTCCATGACGATCATACTCTACTACCTGGCGCCCTCTTTCAGTCAGAACCAGGGTACGACGGTAGTGCTCTTCTTCCTGCAGATAGGTCTGTTCATGTTCTCATTGTTGGATGTCTTCAGGAATGTCGGTAAGAGGGAACAGTGATGGACTGGACAGAGAAGTACCGCCCGCAGTCATTGGACGATGTCATCGGCAATCCGGGAGCGGTCAACACACTCAGGATGTGGGCCGAGTCCTGGAACAACGGCATCCCAGACAAGAGGGCATTGGTCCTCATCGGTACTCCCGGTATCGGAAAGACAACATCCGCCCAGGCATTGGCCAGGGATATGGGCTGGTCCCTCATAGAGATGAACTCATCGGACCAGCGTGATGCTGCAGCCATAGAGGATGTGGCGGTCCGTGGTTCCAGGTTCAACACGTTCTCCGATGACGGTTCCTACATGGACAGTTCAAAGGGACAGAGGAAGCTCATCGTTCTGGATGAGGCGGATAACTTCTTCGGCAATTCCGACAGGGGAGCTATACCTGTCATCACCAGGCTCATAAAGGAGACGCAACAGCCCCTCATCCTGATAGTCAACGATTTCTACGAGCTCTCGCGCAAATGCAGTGCAGCGAAGACCGATACAGTACAGATCACGTTCCAGAAGCCCAAGGCACCTTCCATAGTCAAGGCTCTGGCCAGGATAGCTCAGAACGAAGGCATAACGGTCGATCCGGGCGTTTTGGATGTAGTGGCTGAGAGGGCCGGAGGGGATATGCGTGCTGCGGTCCGCAATCTCGAGTCACTTTCCTTGGGACAGACGCATATCACCATGGAGATGGCCGAGGAAGTATCATACCGTGACAAGAGGAGCGATATGTACTCCCTCATGGCCGCCATATTCAGATCGGACGACGCTATGAAGGCCAGGGAGCTCATGCGCAATGTGGATACTGATCCCCCGGAGGTGGAACTATGGGTCGACGAGAACCTTCCTTATGAGTATCTTGACAAGGGAGACCTTGTACGCGGGTATGAGAAGCTCTCCCGTGCCGACATCTATCTCGGAAGGGTCAGCAGGCGCCAGTATTTCGGATTCTGGTCCTATGCGAGCGATACTCTCACTGCAGGGGTCAACACGGCACGCATGAGCAGCAGATACTCCCATGACCGTCTCCATTTCCCTTCATACCTGAGCAAGATGTCCAGGAGCAAGACCGTGCGCACTCTGAGGAAATCGGTGGATCTGAAGATAGCGATGTATCTTCACACATCAACGAAACGTGCTGACCTCGATGTGCTGCCATATGTCAAACAGATAGTAGCCAACGACCAGGAGATGCGTGTGAAGCTTACAGAGGAGCTGCTCCTCGAACCCGAGGAACTGGGATTCCTCATGGACAAGAAACCTGATTCCAAGGATGTCAAAGCGGTCTATGCGATAATCACCGATAAGGCAAAGGGATCCGAGGCGGCCCCGAAGAAGACATCATCCAAGAAGAAGGTAGAGGAACCGCCTGCAGTTACGGCGGAACCGGTCAAAGCTGAGGCAAAGACTGCCGAACCCAAGAGGAAGAATCAGGCCAGCCTGTTCGATTTCTGAGGCGATAGCATGGACGAGGATTACAGGAACCTACTCATCAAACAACAGTACCGTATCTACAAGGACCATGCTGCCGTGAAGCTATGCCATTGGATGAAGGAGAGTATGCTCCACGAGCGCCATTGCTACAAACAGGACTTTTACGGCATCGAGAGCCACAGATGTCTTCAGATGACGCCGGCCATCAATGAATGCAGCCACATGTGCACATTCTGCTGGAGGGTCCAGGGAAGCGATTTCGAGGTCACGGATTGGGCCGAGCCCAAGGAGATGCTCGATGCGTTGATAAACGAGCAGAGGAAGCTCATTCAAGGTTTCAAAGGGGATCCGCGCTGCGATAAGAAGAGGTTCGAGGAAGCTATGAACCCCAATCAGGTCGCCATTTCGCTTGCCGGGGAACCGATCACCTATCCTTATCTCTCGGATTTCCTGAAGGAGTGTCACAGGAGGGGCATGTCCACTTTCCTTGTGACCAACGGTACGTATCCGGATCAGCTTGCAGCTCTGGATGAACTCCCTACAAAGACGTATGTCACCGTCGCGGCCCCCAACAAGGAGGTCTATCTCAAGGTCTGCAGGCCGAAGGTGAAGGACGGCTGGGAGAGACTGATGCGCACACTGGAGCTTATGCCTTCCCTGAAGACCAGCACGGTGGTCAGGCACACCCTCGTGAAGGATCACAACCTGGGCTGGGTCGACGAGTATGCAGAACTCGACAAGATAGCAGATCCGGAGCTCATAGAGCCCAAAGGATACGTCTTCGTGGGCGGATCGAGGCAGCGTCTCAGCATGTCATGCATGCCATCATTCCAGGAAATCACCGATTTCGCCAACGAATTGGGATCAAAAGTGGGAATGGAAATTATCCGCCAGAGGGAGGACAGCCGCGTAGTGCTGCTCGGTCACCCCTGGCAGGAATTAGATGTTCGTAAATCTTATCAGCTGAACGATTAAGCCGAGATGTACAATTCACCGCTGTAGGTCAGATAGCCCAACAGGATGATGTGGATTATCAGGAACAGATAAACCAGCTTGAACTTGATCTTGCGGGTCTTGTGCCTGACGACCAGCATTCCAATCGCAGCCCCGAAAGGACCGAAGAATGCCAGAGTGATGAGGGTGGATTCCCTCGTCCTCCACATGTCGTTCTCTGCCTTGTGCTTATCCCAGACGAATGCCAGGAAAGCTATGATGTTCAGTATTAGATAGACTATCAGGATTATCAGACGGATGTCCATCTCCATGATATCAAATCTTCGCTACGAAATCGTCGATGACAGCCGCGAAACCGGATTCGTTGGTCTCTTCGGACTTCATCGGGATGCAGAATACATCGTTCAGTCCGAGCTCCTCCGCTACGGCCGCTGCCTCTGCCTGCTCCTTCTCTCCGTCCTTGGAGACTAGGACATACAAGTACTTCTTCTTGCCAGAAAGGACTTCCTGGTTGTTGGCTACGAACTCTGCGACGAGCTTATCAGCCTTTCCGCCGTTGTTGTTTGTACCGAAGATGATCGTATCATAGGCGTCAAGGTTCAGTCTCATGAGGTCCTTGAGGTCGAAGATGTCTGTCTTTGCGTTCTTTGAAATGTACTTTGCAATCGGAGTGTATTTCTTCTTGGTCAAGAATCCCGTTGCGAATATCAGTGCTTTCGCCATCCCATCACATCCAGTCACCATAGAAGTGACTGGTACTGTATATGATTTTTATATTATAAACAATTGTTTAACGCCAACAGTTGTTTACCCATGTTTTCCGAATGTTTATCCATCTCAGACAAATGTATCGGGTGCGGACAGTGTGTCAAAGTCTGTATCCGCGGACATCTGGCAATCAGCGATTCCAAGAAGGCTATAGAGATGGATTCGCCGTATTCCTGTTTCAAATGCGGTCATTGCACATCCGTATGTCCGGTCGGTGCGATAACGCTCAAAGGGACTGAAGAGGGAGATGTCTCTCAGGTCGGAGAATTGGCATTCGGATAGGATGATCTGATGGCCCTATACAAGCAGAGGAGGAGTCAACGCTGGTTCGACCGTCCCTGCACTAAGGAGGAGATACAGGCATTGATCTCCTCGGCAAAATACGCCCCTACGGCAGAGAATCCAAGAAAGGTCGAATTCGCAGTCATCGACACTAAGTTCTCGGAATTCATGAAGGGGTCCGCCGATATCCTGAGGACCCATACAGGGGAGCATCCCAGGATCAAGCAGTTCGTGGACTATGTGGACGGCGGGATGGAAGGGAAGAACAATCCTTTCACATGGGAGGGCAGGCAGCTGATCATCGCATTCGCAAGGTTCCCAATCGACGCTATCATCGCAATAGAGCAGATAGACCTGATGGCATGCATCATGGGACTCGGCGGATTCCATTCCAGATGGCTCCTGCAGGCATCCGAGAACGATCCCGAGAGATTCATATCATTCTTCCCAGAGATCGACAAGGGACTGAATGCATTCGCAGTTTATGTCATCGGTCATCCCAGGGTACGTTACAGACGCACGGTGCTCAGAGATTATCATAAGATCATATGGAATTGAATTCGCACAAATTCTGACAACGATTCAACGATTGTTAAATAGTAGAATTTATTCAATACGACTGTTGAACAGTAGGGCTCTCATTTTGGCCGTTACCGTGGCAGCAATCACCGCGGCAATCCTCTTCGCTCTTCCAGCGCAGGCTCTGGATTCATCCAACGATGTATCCGACGAGGAGAGGGTGCTCTTTACGATGTCGGAACCATTCCGCAACGGAGATGGCCCCAAGACCCTGAGAGACGATGCTGGCATGACCATGCCTAAGGCTCCTTTCACCGGACTCGAGGCTCCTTCTGAGCCTATGGGGTCCCCCGATTATTTCTTCGGACAGGACAGGTTCGCACCGTTCGATAAGTTTGACATGGCCCCCATGGTCCCTGAGCAGCAGCCCAGATACGAGCATGATGCTGAACCCGAGGTACTCGAGGCCAATATCGAGCCTATGATCGAAGGGGACATCAGGAACTTCGACCCCGGATTCGTGGCAGATGCCATCGATTTCGCTGAGGAACAGGGTATGCATGATGTGGCCGAGAAACTGAAGGCCAAACTGGCATCCCTGCTCGAGTACTACATGCGCTCCACTTCCAACATCAATTCGGCCGATTCTCGCGCAAGTGGATTCGATGATGAGCCCGCTGAAGACGATGCGGATTTCGTCGTGATCGAAGACGATGAGGAACAGGAAGAGGACGTTCCATCCTTCGAAGAACCCATGCCGGACTTCTACATATCGTTCAACGCACCTTTTGCCCAGAAATCCCTTCAATTGTCGCTGTGAACGGGTTACAGTTCTAACTCCGATCCTGATAGGATCCAAACCCCAAAGTACACAGCAACAAGTGAATTAGAATGATAACAAAGGATAATGGAAAAACTGCCCCCGGCGTAGGAACGATCTCAGCCACCGCCATGGCTGCACTCATGTGCCCTTCCGGGGAATCAAGACAGCTCGAAGAGAGATGGGAACATGAGTGACATATTCGACAGCATAATCAGCACAGCGGATGCCATAAGCCCGATGGAGTTCCTGATATGCATCGGGTTCGCCATCGTAGTGGGATTCGGGATCTCACTGATGTACATTTACAGGAACAGTCACAGCGACAGTTTCGCACTCACAGTCGCATTGCTGCCGGCGATCGTCTGCGTAGTGATCATGGTGGTCAGCGGGGACATCGGAGCAGGAATCGCAATCGCAGGCGCATTCAGCCTCGTGAGATTCCGTTCTGCACCCGCATCCGCCAAGGAGATCGCAATCATCTTCCTCTCAATGGCGACCGGTCTGCTCATCGGAATGGGCTTCCTCGCTTACGCTGCTATGTTCGCCGCAATCGTGAGCCTGGTGATAATCCTCGCAACATACACGAACTTCGGCAAATCACGCGCCAAGACCGCAGACAGGGAGATCATGATCACGATCCCCGAGGATCTCGACTACAACTCCGAGATCGATACCTTGCTCAGCGAGTACACCAGCTCCTGCGAACTGGTGTCGGTCAAATCCACGAACATGGGAAGCATGTTCAAACTGAGATACAACGTCACGATGAACGACGAGAAACAGCAGAAGGAACTCATCGACAAGATACGCGTAAGGAACGGGAACCTCGAGGTGGCCATCGTCCGTCAGGAGACCGAGAGAGGAGGCCTCTGAGGAGGGGTGTTTGAATGACATTCAAGATGGTATTCAAGAGACACGAGATGAAGTATCTGATGGATGCGGAACAGACCAGAGCCGTCTATGAGGCGCTTGAGGAGCACATGGAGCTCGACAGATACGGTCACAGCACGATCCGCAACATCTACTTCGATACCGACAGCTTCCTGCTGGTGCGCCGCTCGATAGAGAAGCCCCTATACAAGGAGAAGCTGCGCTTCCGCTGCTACGGGGAGACGGCATCCGCCGGTGAGGTGTTCGTAGAGCTGAAGAAGAAGAAAGACTCGGTCGTATACAAGCGCCGTCTCACCATGCCTTTGGACAAGGCTATGGCATGGTTCGGAGACGGTTCCGAGGATTTCCCCCACACCCAGATCGGGGAGGAGATAGACTTCTTCAGGAGCCGTTACCCCGGGATCCATCCTGCGATGCTGCTCACCTACGAACGCGAGGCGTACATGCCCAAGGATGGAAGTGATCTCCGTATCACGATAGACAGCAACATACTGGCCCGTACGGACGATGTGAGGCTGGATTCCGATCTGGGAGGACACAGCATCCTCCCGGACGGATACATGCTCATGGAGGTCAAGACGATGTACGGTCTCCCCCGCTGGTTGCTGGAAGTGATGAATCGCAATCATCTGTACAAGACATCTTTCAGCAAGTACGGCAGCGCCTACAAGGAGATGGTCCTGGGCAAGATGCCGGAATGCTTCGCCGGGATCTCCAACGGGATGTCCCTGGCGGTCAACTGCAACCTGCCGAGATACGGCAGCGGACCCAGAGGTACAATCGAAACCGAATCGGAAGAACCGATCGCAATCACAATAGACAACACCAGATCCAGTGGGATCGTTAACAACGGGCTGATCGCCCTCAATCATATGTAAGATTAGAATCAAAGAGGAATAGAATGGACGAAAAGATAATCGGTATTATCGCCATAGCGGCATTGGTCGCCATCGGAGGGGCAGCGTTCGCATTAGCAGGGCCGTCATCGGATAACGACGACCCTGTTTCCGGCGGCAGTGCCGAATCAAGGACAACGGATACGACAATCGACACCGGGGAGGAATCGACTTCGACCACCACGCCCGTGACACAGACGGGGGAATACCCCTTCACCATCACGTTCGAAAGCGGTTCGGACAACTGTTACACCATCACCACCACCAGCGAAGGCTACACAATCACATTCAGCGGAATGAATGATACAAAAGGGACCACATACAGCATATCCGGTACGCTCAACGGTAACATAGTCATCGAAGCAGGGGATTACGACTTCGAGCTCGTACTGAACGGTCTAACGATCACGACGTCCTCCGAGGTACCCATCTACATCGGATCCGGAGATGATGTGACCATCACAGCGAAGAAGAACACGGTGAACACCATATACGACAACCGTTCCGAAGTGTCCGAAGACGGCATCTCGGCAAGCGTCTACAGCGTCTGCGACCTGAAGTTAAAGGGCAACGGAAAGCTGGTCATTGTATCGGCCAACAACAACGGAATACACTCGAAGGACGACCTGTCCGTCAAGAACCTTACACTCTACGTAACGGCAGTGGACAACTGTCTGAAGGGAAATGACAGCGTGACCATCACATCAGGTAACATAACACTGAACGCAACATCAGGAGATGCAATCAAGACGACCAGCACCGATATCAGCAGCAGCGGCAAGCAGCGCGGTACCGTGAACATCAATTCCGACGACGGAGACACCGTGCTCACGATCAAGTCATACTGCGACGGTATCGATGCGGCATTCGACGTGGTGATCGAGGAGACCAGCGGAACGGTAACGGTCGACATAATCGCCGGAATCGGAGCAACATCCACAGCATCTGTCGTCCCTGGTGCACCCCAGGGACGCGGAGGCCAGGGAGGCCAGGGAGGAAAGCCCGATGGAGACAGCAGGATGCAGGGAGGAGGGAACAGCGAAGGTAACAAGAATGTGACCTCGTACTCCTGCAAGGGAATCAAAGCTTCCAACTCGATCCAGATCAAGTCAGGAACTGTCATCATCGATGCATATGACGATGCCCTCCATGCGAACAACGAGGACTCCATGGATTCCGGAGTGAGACCCACAGGGAACATCACTATCTCCGGAGGAAAGGTGACTCTGAACAGCATGGATGACGGAGCTCACGCCGACGGATCCCTCCAGATCACCGGCGGAACCGTTTCCGTAACAGGCAGCTATGAGGCACTCGAGGGATACGCCATCACCATCTCCGGCGGAAGCGTATCGCTCATTTCAACGGACGACGGAGTGAACTCCCTTGGTGGAGGACTGATCCTTTCCGGCGGATACCTCTACGTATACGCAGGAGGCGATGGTCTGGACACCAACAGCAGTTCCATCTCCTTCAACGGGACCGATGTGGTCATAGTGTCCACTAGCGGCGGTAACTCGGCCATCGATGCCGATAAAAGCTACACTTACACCTCGGGAACGATCCTTGCCATCTGTCCTAATGGGATGACGCAGGAGATAACAGGATCCAAAGCGTTCAAGTCCTACGGGACACAGAAATCGATGGGAAGCTTGAGCAAGGGCACTGTAGTAACAGCAACCGTGAACGGAACTCTGATGGCGGCTGTCGAGATGCCTTCCAGCATGAGCAACGCGGTAGCGTTCTACATCGGATCCAGCAGTGCATCAATATCAACCGGTTCCGCATCCAATCTGGATAGCAACGGCGTGTATCTCAGAAACTGAACAACCAATGCCTCCCTTCGGGGAGGCCAAACGTTTTCAATTCTTTTATCCTATCCAGTAACGATCATATGGCATACGAGGTCGAAATCATCGGCGATGAAAGGACGAAAGAGCTTCTGAAGATCTGCAGCACCGTCAATTACCACACCCATAAGGCGGACATCAACGGCATATGCGTAGAGCTCAACTGTCAGAAAAAGGATTTCATCGACATGTGGTCCGACAATTTCTACCATATGTCCGATCACGTACGTCCCCATGCCAGGATCTACTGCATCGAGGATGATTCGGAGCTCCATGCGGAGTACGATATCTCGAACTTCACCATGTTCCTGTTCAATTTCGACTATTACGGATGGATCAAGAGCGTGGCCCTCGGATTGGCCGGTAACATACTGGAAAGGTCGCACGAGATCTACTCCGTGCATGGTGCGGCGATCGATATAGACGGTCGCGGGGTCTCTCTTATAGCGCCTTCAAAGACCGGAAAGACCACACAGTCCTGGGGTCTCCTCAGGATGGATAATTCGCATCTGATCTCGGATGATTGGTATTTCGTCCAGTTCGGAAACGGCAGACCTAGGATAACAGGTTCCGAGAAGAACTGCTACATCGATGCGGACATAGGCGATGTCTGGGAAGAGTACAAGCCCCTCGTCATTGGAGTTAAGTTCGATAACAATGGCAGAGGCATCGGTAACGTCCGCTGGATAAGAGGTGAGGGTGCAGTCATACCCAAATCCTCGGTTTCAATCATAGTTCTACTCAAGAGAGATAAGGAAGACCCTTTCATAGAGCGCAGACTCGGTGTGGACGAGGCTCTGGCGTATCTTGAGGCACATGATTTCTGCAACCCCCATCAGCTGGTACGCGGGGAGATGGATATTGATCTCAGAAGAGAGTTCTTCAGAAGATACCTGTCGGAATGCGCCGTGTTCATGGTCAATACGGTCTGCACCGCAGAGGAATCCCAGGAAAGGATCCGCAAACTGATCAAAGAGATCATCTGAACCTTACGGGCACGGGGGAATCCACCGTCATGGAATCGGGTTCCACGATGCAGTCGTAGGCCAGTATTCCCACTCCTGCTTTGTTAACCTCTTCGAGGACCTGCCCGAATTCCTCATGGGTGGCGTAATTCGGTGTGAAGTATCTCATGGGTTTCATCTGGATGACGAATGCCGCGTAACATTCGTATCCTTCGTCAACCGCTCTTTTCAGTCCTTTAAGGTGTTTGAGGCCCCTTTCCGTAGGTGCGTCAGGGAAGCTGCAGATCCCGTTATACTCGAGCGTCACGCCCTTGACCTCGACGAATATCTTCCTGTCTCCGTCCTCGATGTAGAAGTCGAACCTAGAGTCGCCATGTGTGTATTCTGAGTGGATCTTGGGATCATCGCCGAACAGACCGGATACGGGAATGAACTCCTGGAACGCCTTGTTCGGAGCCTGAGAGTCGATGTTTATGAGCATGTCCCCTTTGTAAGCGGCGATCAGGTCGTATCTGGTCTTCCTCTCGGGATTGTCAGAATCGTAAAGCACAGCGGTGGCTCCAGGCTGTAGGATCTCCTTGCATCTGCCGGTGTTCTTCACATGAACGGTCTCTTCCTTACCATCTATCTCCACCTTTGCGATGAATCTGTTGGGGCGGCTTATGAATCTCCCCGTGACCACACGTTCGTACCTCATGACCGGAACACCTGATGACTGATATTCGCATGATACAATCTGGTTTATAGTTGTCCATCATTGCAATTCCATGGACTTCATGACCCTCGACGATATCCCGCCGGACGAGATCTACGTTCTCGATACGGAGACAACAGGACTCTACGGAGCACCCAAGGACCTGGTCGTCGATGTCGGTATCACCAGAGTATCCTTGCGGAAAGGTACCGTTGAGGATGCGTATTCTTCTGTCCTAGGTTATGATGTCGACGACTGGGACGACTACCACAGGAACGCGTGGATATTCCAGAACACCGATATGACCCTGGATATGGTCGCCGATGCGCCTCCAGCGATGAAGGTCATAGAGGATGTCAGGCGTCTGCTGCGCAATAAGGTCGTTACATCATACAATGTTGCATACGATATGGACAAGTTCCTCTATCATGAGCCTTGGAGCCTCAGAGGGACATTCATGCCCTGTACGGACATCATGCTCGCAGCGAAGGACGTTTGCAAACTGCCGAGTGAGTACTACGGCCGCGAATACAGGTATCCAAAACTCGATTATGCCTATTCCCACATCGTTGAGGGTGATCCGGCAGGCATCAACGGTGTCCAGGACCATAGGGCGCTCTCGGACGCCCGTATGGCCTCTTATCTGATGATCAAGATGTTTAACGACGGCTCATACCGTCCTTGAGATCCTCAAGAGTGAAGCTTTCCTCGTTGACGACATCTCCCTTGGTGTACTCCTTGTCGAGTCTCTTGAGGTACCAGTTCTCGAAGATGTCCACGACTCTCTTCAGTTTGTTGTGCTTGACGACCAGGAGGATCGTGAAGAACGCGATGACGCACATCGCAATGACGAACAGCGAGAGGATCGTGGGGATTCTGCTCATTCCAAGGATCGCAAGTGCCCAGGGGAGGAACAGGTATGCCGCTCCTGCTATGAACAGTACGAAGACAACAAGCAGGAAGGGAAGGATTCTCTTGTTGACCCTTCCGTCCACCGAGAGGAACTTGACATACGGGCAGACGATGAGCAGCTGGAGTGCACCGGTGACCGCCGCGAATGTGACCATGGTCGATCTTGCGATAATATCAGCACGTACGCTCATGCTATCCAGATAGAATTCCGAACCGCTGACTGCCAGGTAATCCATCACAAGTCTGTCTATATCTTTGTCGATGTACTCGGTCAGTGTGTCGAGGTAGGAATAGAATTCGTGATCGATGACTATGCCGAACATCTCTTCGGATACGATATAGAACGTCATCATGTATACGAATATGCTGAAGAATCCTATGACCAGAGCCGAAGGCAGTGAGAATCTGATGACTCCCGGCAGGATCAGTTCGTCGTTCTTCTCAGGAGCGGCGAAGACGGTCATGAAGAATGCGATTATGGTGATCGCGATCAGCGAATAGAATGTGTTCTGAATCGGGAGCATCGGAGTTCTTCCGAGGAAGAAGAACAGACCGATGAACATGACCGCCAGTGCGAAGTTCCTTGAGATGTAGATCTTCAGGATGTCCCTGATTCCCGAGATGGTCCTCCTTCCCTCGACCAAGGCCTGGGGGAGCGCCGAGAAGTTATCGTTCATCAGGACCATGTCGGCCACACCTCTGGCCGCACCGGAACCGGATTCCAGGGCGATACCCACCTGGGCGGACTTGATCGGTTTGACATCGTTGACTCCGTCTCCGATCATAGCGACGTACTTACTGTTGCGCTTGAGGACCTCGATGACCTTCTCCTTGTTCTCGGGCTTCATCCTTCCGAAGATGTTGGTCTCCAGAACGACCTTGTCCAGCTGCCCGTCCGGGATCTTCTCGAGTTCGGGTCCGGAGATGATCTTCCTCTCTCCGGGGAGCTTTGCGATCTTGAAGAGTGCATCCACGGTGACGGGGTCGTCTCCGGATATGACCTTGATCTCCATATCGTTCTTGAGGAATACATCGATGGTCGCCCTGCAGTCGGGTCTGACCTCGTCCCTGATGGATACGACGGATACGGGTTTCAGAGGGTTGATGACGTACTCGCCGTCAACGGTAAGGGGGAGATCCTCGGAATAACAGAGCACGAGCGTCCTGAATCCTCTGGAGGACTCGCGCTCGTTGATGCGGTCGATCCTTTCAGCATTCTCTGTGTGCTCACGGAGGACATTCCATGCTCCGGAGTACATCGTGTAGGTCTTTCCGTCAAGTCTGGCCTTGACTGCGCTGAATTTCCTGGCAGAGCTGAACTGGATCTCGTCTATGAGCTCACCATCGATCGTTCCGTATTTTTGGGAGATCGCGTTGATGGTCTTGTTCCTGCTGCCTGTCAGCGTAGTGAACAAGCGGATCATCTTCTCGGCCTCTGCCGAATCGATGAGGTATTCCGCTGTCTCGAATAGAAGATTGTTGGTTGTGATTGTTCCGGTCTTGTCCATACAGACGACGTCCACATGGCTCAGGGATTCGACCGAGTTGACCCTCTGGAGCAGGACTCCGGTATCCGCCATCCTGATGGCTGTGAGCATGTAGGTAAGCGTGATGAGCAGGAACAATGCGATGGGGACGATATCCAGACAGATGACGAAGATCTCAAGGACATCCTCCATGCCAGAAAGGTCCAGTAGGTTGACTCCCCTGATGACCTCGACGATGACCGAAAGGAACAGTAGGAAGAAGGCAAGGGCCATGAGGGCACCGGTGATGGTGTTGGTCTCCATCTGGAGGGGTGTCTTCTTGGAAGTGAACTTCTTGGCGCTTCTGAGCATCTGCGAGGCGTAGGACTCGTGACCGAATGCGGTGACTGTGAACCCTCCCTCTCCTGTGATACAGACGGATCCAGAGTAGATAGTGTCGCCGACGTTCTTTTTGACAGTGCTCGATTCTCCGGTCAGAAGGGACTCGTCCATCTCAAGGGACCTGCATGAATCCAGGATACCGTCGACAAGGGCCTGTTCGCCGGCACGGATTATGACATAATCGTCCTGTACGATGTCGTTCTGGTCGATGACGACCTCTTGGCCGTCACGGACTACAGTGACCTTGGGACGTGTCAGGAGGGAGATCTTGTCGAGACGGTGCTTGGCACGGATCTCCTGGAATGTTGAAATGATGATGTTCAGGATGACGACACCGGTGGCCGAAATGGCGCTGATGGCGTTACCCAGCAAAAGAAGGGCCGCACCCAGGATGAAGAGCACGATGTTGAACGGAATCAGAGTGTTTTTCAGAATGATATCCGTGTAAGTTCTGCTCGTCTTGACTTCAGTACTGTTTACTTTGCCTTCGTTCTTCCTCTGAGTTACCTCTTCGGATGTTAGCCCTTTCATGTGTTTGACATAATTTACTTACTATTAATGGATTGCATAGATTTTTCGGCTCTGGCTATTATTGTTCCGAGAGGTACCGAAGCAATTTCCTTGGTGATCCCTCTGGAAACATAGTCTATGAAACAGCGCACGGGTTTCTTGAAGAAGCCCTGGGCGGCATAGGCGTAGACGGAAAGCTGTATGATGTATTCCTGCTCGAAACGGTCCGAGACATCCGTCTTGTAATCATGGATCTCCACATGGTCCTCGAAAAGGGCGAGGAGATCTATGACGCCCCTGAGGGTCATGTCCTTCCCTTCAAGGGGCAGTCCGCATTCCATCTCCGCATACAGGATATCCGCGTCTTTGACGCTGTCCAGTACCTTCCTGATCTCGGCCACTTCGGGATAGCTCTCGTCCACGGGTCTTCCGTGGCACATCCTCTCTGCTATCCTGTGCACCTCCTCCCCGTACTCCATACCCTTTCCGCTGACCTCGTCGGAGCCCTCCGGTACGGAGATGTCGTCCTCCGCCTGGGAGAAGTCCAGGATGTCATGGACTCCGAGCTTGCTCCTCCTCTTCGGATAGTCTGGGACCTTGGGCATGGGAATGAGCTCTTCGGTCCTCTGATGGCGGTCGGATTCCGCTTCGGGGATGGTCTCGAACTCACCGGAACGTAGTCCATCAATGAATTTCGACGGGTTGGGGCCGCAGATGATCGTCTCGTACTGTTTCGCCCTGGACAGGGCAACGAACATGAGCCTCCTCTCTTCGCTGTAATCTGCATCCAGGGCCGATGCTGCGAGCTTGGCCTTCCAATTCAGGCAGATCTTGGAATAGTCGCCGAAGTATCCTATCTCCTTGTAACAGCGGATACCGAGCTTGTTCTCGTATGAGAACGTGGAGGCGGAATGGCTTGAACCGGGCATGGTGCCCCTGTCCATGAACGGAACGATGACCACTGGGAACTCGAGTCCCTTCGATTTGTGCATGGTCATTATGGTGACCGCCT
This sequence comes from uncultured Methanomicrobiales archaeon, assembly GCA_937892275.1. GTDB lineage: Archaea > Thermoplasmatota > Thermoplasmata > Methanomassiliicoccales > Methanomethylophilaceae > Methanoprimaticola. Next base: position 40,723 of record CALAVG010000361.1, read on the forward strand.
TGTCGTCAACGAAGTTCTCCACCGTGTAGGTGGATTCGTTCTCGATGTCATCGCTGATGATCCTTATCACATCGGATATCGTCAGGAGGGAATTCCTGTGGACGCTGGACATTGTGGTTATGATGGCCTGGGTGATATCGTTGTCAAGCCTGTAGAACTGGAACAGGCTGGTCAGGAGGTCTGTGATCCTCCTTCTCTTACGATATAATCTATCTCTCTGTTCCACGAGGATCTTCGGTATCTTAGATGCATCCTTGTAGGCATCCTGGATCTGGATAGGGGTGTAATCCATATCCGCCATGATGGGTACGAAGGCCCATGGATCGCGGTCGTTGTTAACGTATCTGAGCCATGCAAGTGCGAGCTTTCCCTCGCGGGTGGACATGATCTGCACATCTCCCTGGAGGTATGCGGGTATACCGTGGGCCTCGCAGGCGTCGCGTATCATCCTGCAGTGCTCGGTCTTGCGGCATATGACCGCGATGTCGCCGTATCCTACCGGGCGTGAATCGTCGCCGCCTTTGACCACGTATCTTCCTGAATTAACGTAGTCCCTTATGGCACGGACGGTATCCTCGACCTCGGATTCCTTCGAGTCAGATTGGACGAATCTCACATAGGTGTCATCGTCAATGTCCTCCCTCTTGGCCGTGATCCTCACGACATCCTTCTGGAGTGATGCATCGTCGATCTCCTCCTCGTTGGAGCCTTTCAGGAATATGCAGTCGAATGCTTTGTCTATTATGAGCTGGGATGAGCGGTAGTTCAGGTCCAGGGGGAGCTTCTGTACCTCAGGGATAGAGAATCCGACCCTCTTCACACCATCCTCGTTCAGGAACCTCCTGTATTCGACCGCCTTCTCCTCGAATCTGGTTATGTTCTCTATGGAGACGTACCTGAAGCCATAGATTCCCTGTTTCCAATCGCCGACCACGCACAGGTTCGGTTCGGCCAGGATCATCAGCGATATCATCAGCTGGTTCGCATTGGTGTCCTGGAATTCGTCGACCATTAGGTAGCGGAAACTGTTCCTTTCGCGGACCGATTGCTTGGAATACAGCAAAGTAAGGGCCATGATGGCCACGAGATTGAATGTCAGTCTGTTGTCTGTGATGGACTGTCTGATGTACTCGAAGTAGACGTCATGCACGAATCTGAAGAGGTCCTCTCTCGGCTCCTGAGCGCATTCTTCAAGGATCTCCGGAGGAACAGGTTCGTTACCGGCGCGATGGGGGAGCCCGCAGCATGTGTTCTCGTCCATCGACTCCAGTACCGTCCAGTTGAATGATTTTGAACCTGTCGTACCGTTCTTTTCGATCAACTTCTTAAGGATGTATCCCGTATCGCCTTCGAGCACTTCGGACCACTTGTTGCCGAACCATCTCTTCTTAAGCGGGATTATGCCGCGGGACATCAGGTTGTTGATCAGGCTCATCACCGACAGCGGATCCTCGCTGGCGATGATCGCCACGCTTCCATAATCGCTTCCGCGCAGATTGAGGAACGAGTCCATGAAGCGCATGAAATAATCCCTCTTGAGGGATTCGTTCTGCTGCATGGTTGCAGCTCTGGTCAGCCTCTCGCTGATGCCGAAGAACTCGCTGACGAGATCCGGGGAGTCAAGGACGATCGACAGGCAGAACGCATCGAAAGTCTTGGTCATGATCAATTTGGAATCCTTCTCGTTATGGAGGTCGGTCATGCAGCGCTTGATACGTTCCTCCATCTCCGATGCGGCATTGTTGGTGAACGTCATCAGAAGGACATCCCTCGGGGAGACATCCGGTTTGGATATCAGACGAACATAGCGCTCGACGATGGTGTGGGTCTTCCCGGTGCCGGGACCAGCATCCACTACGATCATTCCCTCGTGTGCATCTGCTATCCTGGCCTGAGGCTCGTTCAGCTCACTCACTGCTGTCACCTCCCAGATCGATGGCATCTTTTGTACACACAGAGAAATAGGGGCAATCAGAGCACTTCAGTCTTGGGGTCGGAGGCAGTTCCGTTCTGCTCTGCTCCTTCATCACCTCGTGCATATCAGATACCCTGTCGAGGACCGAATCCAGGAATGCTTCGGTCATCTCGATGTTAGTGCCGTACCTTATCACTCCGTCCTTGGCGTAACCGGCGATCTTCTTGAGACCGCTCCTGACCGAACTCACATGTGACTTGTTGTTGCGACTGAGACCGACGGCATCGACTATGTTGTTGATCAGGGCCTCATCCTGCTCCCAGGCAGTGATGTCCTCCGGGCCCATCTCGTCGATGATCCTCATAATGACGTTCACATTGTCCCTCAGATTCTTGCTAAGAACGCCTCCAAGGAACTCACGGAAGCCAAGACTTCCGATTATAGCCTGCTTGGCCGTACGATCCGAAAGTCCTATGGTCCTGACGTTGGATGTGATCGGGATATCTCCTTCAGCAGCAATGGCATCGTTGTCCATGGCGTAGAATAGGTTGAACATGTTCCTGTGGCCCTCCTGCTCCTGGACCAATCCGAGATAGATCGGGGCCTGGAATTCCGGGAATTTGTAACCGGAATCGGGGGTCATCGCCTTCACTATGTCCTCTACCTTTCCCGGTTTGCCCGTCTTGTAATCGTTAACGATGCCGTCCCAGAAGAGGTCAAGCTGACCGTGGATAGGATATTTGGTCGATTCGAAATCCACCTCGCAGACGGAGCTGGTGTACTCCTTCCCCAAGGCGATCATGAACTTGTTTGGGTTCTTCTTGGTGGAAAGAGGAACATCCAAAGGTGCATCCTTCACACCGATATGGTCTATATATCTGACAACGGTGGCCATGGCCTGTCTGATCCTTGCATGGTCTATCTCCTCCATCAGAGGTGATGACAGACCTGAATAGCGGTCCGATATCAGGTCGACGAAATGGTCAAGTCCAAGTTCCTTCACATCCGTCGGATAACAGACATAGAACTCTGCGAAGGAATGGATCAGAGTACCGAATTCGGTGCTCTTCTCATCAGGGGTGCTGAGGAACAGCCCGTACATGAATCTCCTGGGGCAGGCGTAATAGTTGTTGAATGTGGATTTCGAGAAGCTCCTCTCCAGAGTCCTCTCCGAAGCGATACCTCTGACAGGATCCTCCGGGATGATCTGGGGATCCTCCTGATGCCAGCGGCCTTTGACGAAATCCCTGCACATCAGAGAGAACCTGTTCATGGGCTTCTTGTACAGTAGGTCGAACATCATGCATGGTCTGGCCGTCTTGCCACCCTTTGTGGAATTCACGAAATAGTACCTTACCGATCCCTGTTGGATCAACGCGTTGAGCCTTGCCACGTTCTTATCGGTCTCATCCTCGATGTCTATGTACTGTTTCCCAACAAGGGTCTTGTTCCAATCCTGCTCCATGCCCAAATAAAAGACTACGGGCCTGTCGATGTAGATGGATTTGTTGCAATCCACAAGAAGAACACCCTTCTTCTCGTCCTCGGGAATCTCCTCGTTGTGATGCAGCTCTTTGACGTTGTCGACAGCGTATTTGACCTCGTTCAGATTGGTGGAGGTGATCTTCTGATCGGCCACCTGGAGATCGTTGATCAGGATAGAGACCTGTATCTTGGCCCTGCGGTCGCAGATCGCCTCGCATACCTGCGAGTATGTCATGTTGCGGATGCCCTTCATCACATCCCACAGTTCCCTTGCCCTGTTGCGCATATCGCCGTCGGTCTGTTTGGAGAGCAGGAACTCCTCCCTGCCCTTGACGAAGAATCCGTTGTAGTTGGAGAACAGTTCCTTCACATGCTTCACGCGGATGGTCTCGAAATCGAGGGCCAATGTGATGAATTGAAGATAGTCCCTGATCTGCGACAGGTCGCGTACATTCAGGGAATTGATGAAGGGAAGGCCTTTCCTATACATCGAAGCTCTTACGGAATCAGCGATGGGACTGTCGGTGTTCAGGACTATCGCATAATCCTCGGGATTGTCAGGATCTATCATGTCGGCCGTGTTCTCGGCCATCTGACGGTCGTTGCCTATCTCGTAGATCGTATCGATCTCGTAGGGTTCCTTCTTGAAAATAGAGACGGATTCGTGCCTGATGGGGATGAAATGCTTGTCGAGGTCGTTGAACAGTTCTTCCTCGATAACCGCAACGAACAGGCCCTTGTAGAAGTCGTCATCCTCGGGGATGAAGTTTCCCATGAGTCTCTCCAGGGTGGAGATGTGCTCGTATGAATCATAGACGGCCTTGGCGGCCTTGGAATGGAGATGCTTGCGGACATCCTTGGTGTACT
>CALAVG010000362.1 GCA_937892275.1 uncultured Methanomicrobiales archaeon
GGGGGCCGTCTAATCTGTAACCCCTTGGCCGCAAAATTTCTTGCAGGTTGCTATTTTTAAACCACTTACCTTATTTTTTTAATTAGTTGCGTAAAATGGGTCTTTCGCAGTTATCGGTGTCTGATCGCGAACGACCGTGGGGGTGGCGGCCACTATAGTAGGAGAATGAAAGACCTCCGGGAATGGGATTCCGAGGCCACTATTACCCCCCACCTCGGACTCTCATTCCCTTCGGTTGGCAATTAGTATGACAAAGGTATATTTATAGGTCAATTGTCCCCGTGGCGTATTCTGTTACTGTTACGATACGCTTACAATGATATACGTGAGTATGGGTGGCGGCCCTCTCTCCAGAAAGGACCGCCATATCTGTCAGTGATTACATCCGACAGATGTTATCCGGGCAACAGCAGGAAACGTTGCTTGAAATGATTATCGGTTGTCCAAGGATATATCCGTTCTCAGATCGTGTGATTGTGACAAGGTGAAGACGGACGGGCACATGGCAAGGACAAAGGAGAAGATCAAAGGGTCATGCAAAGGGCGGAATGCGTCTTTCCGCCACGGGTACTACCTTTGTCCGTTCTATTATTCGTAGGATCCCCGCCCGTCTGTGTAGGAGTCGATGCTGATTCACTCCTATGTGATCGTTAACGAGGAATGTGTTTATATCCGTTCTGATGAAAAAGGGTCGACGGAGTTATGGGAACCCCGAAACAGCGTTGGGAACTCCGTCGTAGGTGAATACAGACGATATGCGTCTGAATTATTATAGTGCTTGGAATCGATATAAAATTATTGAATGTCTTACCATAGTAAGATGCCGAAGGGCCTTCCGGCCCCCGACATCCTTGGTGTTTCATCTGTCGCTCTTAGTCAGGTTGCATTTGGTGCACAGCATCTGGCCGTTGGACAGGTCGGTGATACCTCCCTTTCTCCAAGGGATGATGTGATCCGCATGCATCTCCTCCATCCTGAACGGTTTTCCGCATAGGTTGCAGAGACCGTTCTGACGGTTGTACATGGTGATCCTGTCACGCTCGATGAAGGTACGGAGGTTCAGTACCTTCTCCTCCCCCGTGAGGATGTATTCGTAGATGTTGGATTTCTTCTGGACCTCGTCATCGGACATGAGCGTCCTGATCTGCTCGCGGATGGTCTTCGGATCCAAGGTGTCGTCCTTATGTCTGTTGTAAAGATATCCCCATTCGACACCGTTCATATTCCTGTCGAATGGTCCGAATGTGGATTCCACCCATGAGAATACGTCCTCTATGTACTTCCAGAGGGCATCAGCGTTGGCATCCTGACTGTGTGACATCATGTATTGGCGGATGACCGTCTCTGTGTCCTTTCCGCCGATACCTTCATGGTCCGCCGCCCAACGGAACGAGGTCTCCAGATACTTCTGGCGGATTACGTCGCCGGAGTAGTATTTGCCGTAACGCTTGTTCGCTGCGCCGTTCCTACGGCTGAACACGGATTTGGCATCGGTAAGCCATGCGGAATGGAGCACCGCGTTGCGGATCTCCTGTTTCTCCAACTTCTCCCCGGCGATGTTGATGACCTCGAACCAGTCGATCTTCTCCTTATCCGTTCCTTGGCAGATGTAGACTTGGAGTTCGTAATCGAGGAACCTCTCCCTCAGTTCATCGAACAGGTTGGGGTAGTTGACTATGTTGTACCCCCCTGTTGCAGCCGGGAGTTTGACCGATATGGCGGAGTTGGTGGCGAAACGGCAGATGGAGATTATACGCTGCTGACCGTCGAGCACTTCGTATCTGGCCCCTACGGTCGATTCCCCACGGTCGACGAAGTACATTATGTTCAGTGGGAACTGGTTGAGGACTGTATTGATGACACTGTCACGCTTCTGATCGTCGTAGACGTATTCGCGCTGGTATTCTGGACGGACATCCAGATTACCGCCCCATGCCGTGACCTTGGATGTCTCCTCATCCTCATGGTAGTCAGTTATGAGGTCACGGATCCTGAGCTTCATCATGTGTATCTCCATCATCAGAGATACCTCCTGGGTTCGGGGTTCTTATTGCGGATGAACAGGCGGTCGTAGACCGTATGGGCGATACCGTTCTCGTCCACGTGGTATCCGTTCTGGATACGCCATGTCCTGTTCTGTGCCTTGAATACCTTCGCCTGTTCCTCCGTCGGAGGGGTGAAGAACGTGCATTCCGGGGATGTCGCCCAATCTATGACACCTGTACGACCTATCAATTCGAATTGTTCGGGATTATAGCTTTGCATGAAAGTTATCGGTACACCCATTATTCCGTCATAGTCGCACGGGATGTCCTCTATCTTGTTCACGTTGATTGCATCATAATTGGCGAAACGAGGGTAGGATTCCGCAGAATAATAGTTGCCGCGAAGGTCGAGCTTCTGATGGCGTTTGGTCGTATCGAGGTTGGTGAACCACATGACTCCCGATA
>CALAVG010000363.1 GCA_937892275.1 uncultured Methanomicrobiales archaeon
GTCTCGCGTTGATGTCCAATCCCGTGGTGGGTTCATCTAAGAATAATACCTTGGGCTGGTGCAACATCGCACACACGATCGCCGCCCTCTTCTTCCAACCGCCCGACAACGAATCCACGGGCTTGTCAAGGTACTCGCCCAATCCGAAGTAATCGGAGAGCTCTGAGATGCGCTCGTCCCTCTCCTTCTTCCCCATCCCGTGGTACATAGCATGGGAGATCATGTTCTCCCTAATGGTCAGATCCTTGTCCAGGGAGATCTGCTGCTGGATAACGCCCATGTACTTCTTTGCCTCTGTCTGGTCCTTCGCTATGTCGATGCCGTTGACCAGAACCTGTCCGGAGGTTATGTTGGTGAGCGTGGAGATGCATCTGACGGTGGTGGTCTTCCCTGCACCGTTGGGTCCGAGGAAACCGAAGAGCTCCCCTTCATGGACCGAGAACGATATGCCGTTCACGGCTACCTTGTCATCGTACTTCTTGACAAGGTCCTTTATCACAATAACATCGTTGTTTTCGGACACTACATCGACCTGGATGTTGTATCCGTCCGCCCTGTATTTATCATATTGCAGTTAGGCTGGCCTAACATCTGGATAGGGGAGTTAGAGGATGCTTCCGTCCCTGCGGAGGACTGTCTCGTCCATGGCAATGTCCTTTCCGGACATCTGAATTGTGGCCTGCACGATCTTCGAGAGCTGACCGCAGCAGGGGACCTCCATCCTTATGACCTTGACCTTGTCTATCGGATTGTTCCTGAAGATCTCGATGAGCTTATCGAATCTCGATCTGTCGTCGAGCTTGGGGCATCCGATGACCAGCGGATCCTTTCCTACGAACCTCTCGTTGAAGTTGCCGACCTTGAATGCTGTGCAATCGGCACCGATGATCAATGTACCCTTCAAGAAATCTGACATAGGCGATACGAGAGCTAACTGTATCGGCCACTGAACTCCGGGGGTGGCCATCATGTTGGGGTGGCCTATCATGACGTTCGGCTGGGCCATGATATCGATCTTCTGGGAAGGTGCATCCTCGACGAACGAGATCGCGTCCTGGGGACATGCGGGAAGACAGTCGCCCATGCCGTCGCAGAAATTGGGTCTGACGAGTTTGGCCTTTCCGTCCACCAACGCGAGTGCTCCTTCGTGGCATGCATCCACACAGAGTCCGCATCCGTTGCATTTGGATTCATCGATCCTTATCGTCTTGGTCATGCTGGCAGTTATGGGTGATTAGTATTTTTAATCATCACCGATGATAATATGTGGCCTTCCATTGTCGTCAATGATCTTACAGCCTATGCCATAGACAGTTTCGATATTTTCAGATGTTATTACTTCCGATGGAGTACCAACTGCAAATATTGTCCCGTCGTGCATCATGATTATTCTATCTGAATACTTTGCCGCGATATTCAGATCATGGCAAATCATAATTATCATGATGCCTTTTTCATCAGAAACTTTCTTCAATAGCTTTGTTACGTTTACTTGGTGTTTGATATCCAAGTTTGAAGTTGGTTCATCAAGTAGTAGAACACGAGGTTGCTGAGCGATACCTTTGGCAAGAACAACTTTTTGCAATTGACCTGCGGAGAGTTCATTGAGCGAACGTTCTGCCAGATCATCAATCTCTAACATTTCTAATGTTTCGAATACTATGCGTAAGTCATTATCCGTTATATTGCGCCCACTATGAGGATGACGCCCCATTAGGACAGCATCTGTTACAGAGATTGGAAAAGTATTAGATGTCGTATAAGGGACATATCCCATTATTTTGGCTAAGTCTTTGTAAGTTATCTCTTTGTTATCAATTCCGTTTACCATCACGCATCCAGTTGTAGGTGAGAGTATTTTGTTGATGCAGTGGATGAGAGTTGATTTTCCGACACCATTAGGGCCAATAATTGAGATCAGCTTGGGATCATCTAATGATATGTTGATGTCTTTTAGGACCTTCAGATCATTGTAGGAAAAGCTCAGATCATCAAGATCCAGCTTTACGGGCACATCATCATTAACAACCAGTGCCGTTTTCTTTTGTAACACATTAATCCGCATTCTCTCACCATTCGTTCTTTTTCATTCTGATCAGTATTATTATGAATATTGGGCTGCAAATCAGGGCCAAAACCACTCCTACTGGGAGGCTGGGGGCCATTATACGTATAATGTAATCTGAAGCTAGAACCATCAAGGCACCAATTACTGCCGATCCGGGGATTAGCAGTCTACATTTGGAACCGAAGTACCTTCTTGCAATGTGAGGCGCAACCAGACCTACAAAACCAATCGTTCCTGTGTAGCACACGATAGTTGCTGTTGCTAAAGAGATTATGATCAAAGAAATGATGCGAAGCTTATTGGGGTTTATACCCAAAGTGATTGCATTGTTATCTCCTTGTGCCACTATGTCTATCTCATTTCTGATAAAATACATCGAAATATACGCCAGGAGTAGGGCGAAAATCAATTTTGGTACAGCGCCCCATGACAGGCCGGACACAGAACCAATGGTCCATTGATAGATCTGAGAAATCGTTTCATCATCAGTGGTGTATTTGATTATCGTGTTGAATGCATTGAAGATATACATTACCGCGATACCAATCAGAATCATCATAGTAGGAGATACTTTTTTGAATGTGGATAAGAAAACGACTATGGCCATTGGAATGAGAGCGAATAGGAATGCATTAACAATGAGGCCATCACCCTCATCTACAAAGGGTATGATGGATATTCCAAGTACGAGTGATATCACCATTCCGAATAATGCTCCGGAAGATATTCCAAGAGTATAGGGGTCAGCAAGCGGATTGCGGATTAGGTTCTGCAGCACTGCACCGCCGATTGAAAGGACTGCTCCAGCACAAATCGCACCTATCCCACGCGGGATATTTTCCTCCACTACGACTCTATCTCTGATCATATCGTGGTAGTTTGTAGGCTCTATCCCTAGTATGTGGTCATATATGATTCTGAAAGCTTCGAAGAAACCGATATTCAATTCTGAAGCAGAAAGAGATAAGATGAAAACTAGAATTATTGCCAAGATACATACCCATATGTACGGTTTGGGTTCGTTACTTTTTTCTCTATAGTTCTTCACCTTATCGTCAATCGTCACCAAATATTCCTCCTGTTATGAATTAAAATGAATAAGAACAGAGGGGCACCGATGAGTCCACATATTGCACCAACGGGGACCATATCCAACGACGAAAGCCATTTAGCACAAGAATCCGCGAACAGTAAGAATGCTGCTCCGAAAGCTGAAGCCGCAGGAATTAGGAATCTATTATCCGAGCCAATTATCAATCTGATTATGTGAGGGCAAATGAGTCCTACGAATCCTATGATCCCAGCATAAGAAACTATACAGGCCACCATAACGGCCATTACCAGAAGACATAAGATGCGTATGCGGCGTACGTTTATCCCTAAGCTCTGTGCCGCATTGTCTCCCAGAGTCATTATGTTCAGTTTATGGGAGAGCAGTTCAATTATAATCGTTCCGGATATAACGAAGAAGGCGATTACTGCAATTTGATCCCAGGATATATTGGTAAACGATCCAACTTGCCATTTGTATATTGCTGCCAGAGTTTCTGAATCCGTGGTAACAAGCAGAAAGGTGCTGAATGCGTTAAACATGTATGTTAGTGCAGTACCTATCAGAATGATTGTTGCTACTGAATTGTTTAGTTTCGGAGATATTATGATAATTACAGTGACCGGGATCAGGGCCATGATAAAAGCTTCTATGCCTATGTTTAATGATGGAACCAGGGATACTCCAAGAACCATGCTAATGGCTACACCAAAGCATGCACCCGCCGATACACCAGTCGTGTAAGGTTCGGCCAATGGATTCTTCATAACACTCTGCATAGAGGCTCCCGCTACCGCAAGACCGACTCCGGAGAGGATCGCAAATACTATTCTTGGGAGTCTGTTGTTCCATACGATTTGGTAATCATACCATTCTTTTGAGTATTTCTCTGGCTCGATTCCCAGGATATGATCAAATATTGTTCTGTAGACTTCTGCGAAAGATAGATCATATCCACCAATGTTGACGGCTACTGCTATCATCACGATCATAAAGGCAACACAAAGGAAAATGAATCCGAATTTGCGGATCATATGGCTGTTGTACTCAGCCTTCATCCGTTCGAACTTTTCATCATCCATTGCATCACCAAATAGATGGGGGGAAGTCCCCCATCATCATGGTTTATTGTTTTAAGCCCATGTCTTCCATCGTAACAAAGAACTTTCCGTTCTTGATGGTAGACGAGGACAATCCCAGGAAGTCTTCGGCATAGTCGATATGCTTGTTCTCTGCCCAAGAGTCTGAGAATAAATCGGGGTAGAGGATATTGGCCGCATAGACAATCCTAAGCACAACCGGTAGATCTCCACTCAGGACGTAGACATTGCCGTTGTAGAACGCTTCTGTATCGGAGAATGCCATCATACAGCTCCAGGGAACCTTCGAATTCAAGGTCGAATCCTTGTCATAATATGAGAAGCCCGACGCTGTCTTTATGCAGATTATGTTCTCAATGTTGTATGGTTCAAGCCATTTCCCGAGATCGGTATATTTCTCGCTCGAACTGCTGCCCTCTTTCCAGGGGTAGTCCTGCATGACCCATTTTCCACCTGCCGCCAATGCGACCTTGGTGTAATCAGAGATCAGCGAACTGATGTAATTGGAGGTCTCGACCTTTCCGTCGCTTCCCTTTATGTAGGAATTCGATGAGGAAACCGCTACAGACTGCTGTGCTACGTATCCTTTTCCAACTCTGTCATTCAATTTCTTGTTGATCTCACCGATGGTAGACTCTATCCAAGACTCGAGTTCTGCTACCTTTGACAGATCTTTTCCAGTCACCAATGCGATGAGTGCGACGTCTGAAAGGAAAGCTTCAAAGTCAGTTGCTGCAGGAGCAACTCTGATCACATCAAGGTTGAGTTCATACGCCCTGTCCTCAGTAATTCCATAGGGGTATGATTTTGACGGTCCGTTGAGGTATGAGCTAGCATTATCTGCTGTAATGAGAGTGGTGACTCCGTCGTTAACTATGTGCTTTGTCAACATCTCCTCGGCAAAGTAACCTGCAGATCCACCTACACGGTAGATAGGGGAGCCTTCAATGTCGAATTTAGAATCAACAAAGAATTTCTGATATTCGGCAAGCAGTGTTTCATCAACTTTCGAGTACCATGCAACCGCTTTGATCTCATCGCAAATGCCCAGGTGTTTGTACATTGTGAGCATGTTTGCCGATGCAGTGGTCACTATGGCGTTCACAGGTATTGTTGTGCTCCTGCCTTTGGTTTCATCAACGTAGTAATCTCCGTTGCTGTACCTCTGAATGTGCTTTATCTCTACAGGATTTTCAAAAGTTGCGTTCATTATTTTT
>CALAVG010000364.1 GCA_937892275.1 uncultured Methanomicrobiales archaeon
GATTGTTCTGCACACCACCTCCGACTTCAAGCGTCGGTTCATACAGCAGCGGTTCGAGACCGACCTGAAGGAGGTCCTGACCGATCTCTTCGCCTGCGACTACGATATCCTTATCCTGGCGGGGGACGAGATCGACGAATACCGGGAAAAGAAAAAGCCCGAGGACAACCTGCCGGAGGCCCTGGGCTTCACCTTCGACCGGTTCATCGTGGGCCAGTCCAACAACCTGGCCTTCGCAACCTCCCTGACAACCGTTCCGTCCGTACTGACCTTGAACACGGAGCCGTCGAGGGATATTTCCATCTCGTGCGTATCCCCATCAATCATCGCCATCGGATCTCCCGTGTTGAAGAGGGTGTGGGGGATTTTGACAGGTTCGGTAACGGTGTTCACAACAGGGATCATCACCGCAGCCACTATGACAAGTGCCAATATTACGGTGACGATGGTCGATGTGAGACCGTCGTTCTGTGATTGAACGTTCATTTTATCACGTTAAGCAATCTTTGTCAAAGTTTATAAAAGTTATAGGGGGGGGGGATTTTCACCCCTTTTCGGATGGGTTGTTATCCATCTCTATCGTTCCGATTGTGGTTTCCTCCAAGTGTCTGCCGTTGCACCATTTGAGTACCCCGTGGTAGGATGCGATAACACTTCTGTCGTGTTCGTCTATCTCATCGTGTTCCTTTATCTTCCTGACCGCACGTTTCATTTTCGTTTTCGTGCGCCTTGACAATCTGATGTGCGTAGGGAATATGACGTGACCTAAGAATGGGATGCCCGTGTCTATCGGAACGACACGGCTGGACTTCTTGAGGGACAGCCCGATACCATCAAGATGTTCTTTCGCAATCCCGATTATCCTTCCCAACCATTCCTTCGAGTAGCCGAGGATACAAATATCATCCATGAAACGGACGTAATAATGCACATGGTATTTCTCTTTCAACAGATGGTCCAAATCAGAGAGATAGAGGTTGGCGAGCATCGGACTGTAACGGTTGCCTATGGGTATCCCCGGATATGGGTATTCGTCGATGAGACGGTCCATCAATTCCAGGAATCTATCATCCTTGAACGTCCTTCTCAATCTTGCTTTCACTCCTTCTTTCGGGATGGATGGGAAAAACTTGGATATGTCGAGTATCGCGGCATACCGTATCTTCGGATCGCTTCTCATGTATCCCCATAACCGATGGACCGCTTGATGGTATCCGCGTCCCGGAACAGATGCGTATGTCTGGTCTATGAACTTCGCATTTAACCTGTCCTCGCATGCCAACGCAATCGCCCAATGGAATATGCGGTCGGGATAAAGCGGAAGATCGGCCACGAACCTTATCTTGCCGTTCTCATGTATCTCGAACATCCTGTATTCGGATGAATGATACAATCCATCCATCAACGATTCTTGGAGGGATTGTAACTTATCGTCCTTATCCATCTGGAACGATGCGACTTCGCCTTTATCCTTACGACTGGAACATGCCCTTTTAGATGCTTCCGATAATGTCTCCATAGCGGTTATGCGGTCGAATACGTCCCCTATACGTTTCACG
>CALAVG010000365.1 GCA_937892275.1 uncultured Methanomicrobiales archaeon
GGACCATTACATCAGGGGAAAGTGCAACCATTGCTGGTCATGCAAATGCCCGGTGTGTCTGAACGATATATGCATGAGACAGGGGACCAAGGCGGAGATGAGATTCGTTGCTTACCGCCTTCTATGCGAGAAGCAGGGGATCGATCCGGGACCGCTAGGCCATTGGGTATTGTCTCCCGATCAGGATCTCATCAAGAGGAAGATGCAGTCCCATGAGGACTTCACCAAGTTCCGCAGGAAGATGCAGAAGGATCTCGTCAAGGTCGGAGCGAAGGGCGGTATCCTGATATTCCATCCTTGGAGGATGAAGGATGATATCTGGGAGGTCGGACCCCATTTTCACGGATTCATTCACGGTTTCCTCGATACGGAGAGGTTCCTGGACTCTCATGAAGGCTATGTCATCAAGAAGGTCCACTCGAAGGTAAAGATAGAGTCCATCCGTCTGTCGATGGCCTATCTTTACACTCATGAGGGAATAGGCCTTTACGAGAGGCAGCCTACGACGGACGACTACATCAGGAAGATCGTGAACTACTACCTTCCCGGATTGCAGACTCCGGAGCGTCAGGACGATGGTTCCATGGCAATCAGGAACAGGTATACCGACGAGGATTATGCGGACCAGGTCCTTGGGAAAGGGAGAATGGTAGGTGAGGGAATCATCGACTGGTTCGGGATGATCAAGGATTCCCATTTCGCCCAGGTCCGCAACAACTACTTCGGCGACATGGCCAACAACATCCTCAAGAAGGTCTGTGTCGAGAACTACCGTGAGACCAGGACATGCATCCATTGCGGCGCAGAGCTGAGGACATACGCAGGTCTGTGCGATCAGTGCGGAGAGCAATCATCGCACATATTCGAGAACAACGTGAGGGTGTTCGCGAAGGATGCGGATTATGTGAAGGAGCTCGTACCCGAGATCAAGTCTGGCCTCTTGAATTCGGGGATGAGATGGGGCGATCTCACTCCGAAGGTGGCCATGATCGTCTCCGACAAGGAGGTCATGGACAACATAGCCGCTTCCAGACCCGAGAACGCTCTCAGAAGCTATTCTGCCGGACCCATAGTCCGTCATTTCTGCTGACGGGACCTGCAGGGTATCCCAACAGGTGTCGCCCGACGGACGCGTGAGC
>CALAVG010000366.1 GCA_937892275.1 uncultured Methanomicrobiales archaeon
ATGTCGCTCACAAGAAGTTCTACACCGACAAGTACTACTTCACCGTCATCGACGCCCCCGGACACCGTGACTTCGTCAAGAACATGATCACCGGAACGTCCCAGGCAGATGCAGCAATCATCACCTGTTCCGCTATCGAGGGACCCCAGGCTCAGACAAAGGAGCACGTCTTCCTCGCAACCACACTCGGTGTCAAGCAGATCATCGTCGCCATCAACAAGATGGACGCAGTCAAGTACGAAGAGGCCAAGTACAACGAGGCCAAAGAGGCAATGACCAAGCTGATGAAGATGGTCGGTGTCAAGACAGATGAGGTCCCCTTCATCCCCGTATCTGCATACGAGGGAGACAACATCAAGACCGCATCCCCCAACACCCCCTGGTACAAGGGGCCCACACTCCTCGCAGCTCTCGACAACCTCAAGGTTCCCGAGAAGCACACAGAGAAGCCCCTCAGGCTGCCCGTTCAGGATGTCTACACCATCACCGGTATCGGAACCGTTCCTGTCGGACGTGTCGAGACCGGTATCCTCAAGCCCAACATGGATGTCATCTTCAACCCCTCCAACGTGAAGGGAAAGATCAAGACCATCGAGATGCATCACGAGCAGCTGCCCCAGGCAGTCCCCGGAGACAACGTTGGATTCAACGTCGGTGGAGTCGCAAAGAACGACATCAAGAGGGGAGACGTTGCCGGACCTATCGACAACCCTCCGTCCATCGCAAAGACATTCACAGCTCAGATCGTCGTCCTGAACCACCCCTCCGTCATCACAGTCGGATATACACCCGTGTTCCACTGCCACACCACCCAGACCGCATGCAGGTTCGTTGAGCTCATCAAGACCATCGACCCCAAGTCTGGACAGGCAAAGCAGGAGCACCCCGACTTCCTGAAGACCGGAGACATCGCAGTCGTCAAGGTCGAGCCCACAAAGCCCATGGTCGTCGAGACAGCAAAGGAGTTCCCCCCTCTCGGAAGGTTCGCCATCCGTGACATGGGACAGACCGTCGCTGCCGGAATGTGCATTGAAGTCCAAAAGGCTTGAAAGTGATTCCGATGTCACAGCGCGCAAGAATCTCTCTCAGCGGAACTGACCCCGCAAAGGTGGACAGTGTCTGCGCCCAGATCAAAGGGATCTCCCAGAGAACCGGCGTTGACATCCGCGGACCCGTCCCACTTCCTACCAAGAAACTCAAGGTACCTTGCAGGAAGAGCCCCGACGGAGAGGGAAGCGAGACATGGGATCGCTGGGAAATGCGCATTCACAAGAGGCTCATCGATCTGGACGCTGACGAGCGTGCTCTTAGGCAGCTCATGAGGATCCAAGTTCCCGATGGAGTCAACATTGAGATTGTGCTTCGCAGTGCTTGAACAATAAACCTTTACGAGGGGGTCTTCCCCCTCATTACTTTCGTGTGCCCAGCATACATATCGAAACTCTTTTGAGTTTTACCCGAGCAATCGGATATCTAGAGGTGTAAGTCCTCTGCGGGCCTGGCAGAAGGAACCGCGAGCGATGGTCAAGGGTGTCCGCCGTGAGGCGGAATCTGAAGGAAGACCTAAGCAAAATCCTGTGCCGACGAACAGAAACCACATATGAGGTTGTTAGGATGGACAAATCTGCGTTAGAAGGTGAAGTCCAATATCTGCACGAGAATCCTGGTAATAGATGTGGCGGCCATAGGGTGAATGACGATATGTTTACCTGGGGAGGCCTTGCGGTATGTCCTCGCAGAGGACAACCCTGTCAGCAATGGCAGGCTGAACTGCAAGGAGTCAGCAGAGGCCGTAGTACCGGGGGACCGGGAAGGGCTGAACAACTTAAGACGTCAACTGGAATGTATGTTCCCAGCGCAGGCCTGACGAGCCGGGGAGCCGAAACGTAAATGAGGCAGAAGCGGTAAAACTTAAGGTGATGCACAGGGAAGCGGAAAGGAGGAAGACGGAAGAATGTCAGA
>CALAVG010000367.1 GCA_937892275.1 uncultured Methanomicrobiales archaeon
AGGACTATCTCGATGACGGCGGAAGCGATGACGATCCCACCTACATCGAATCGGATCTCGACCCGAGGGAATTCGCGACCAGATTCTTCGAGATAATGGGCGACGATCTCAACAAGACCATGCCTGGAGCGGAATACGAATACCCGTGGTCATACGGCCCGTACTCCATAGATCCCGCAAGCACCGACCAGTATGCCATCGTGGGATCGCAGGGCAACACCTATTCCGCGAAGTTCACCCTGATGGAGGATCCGAAGGCGAAATACGAGGAGACCATCGAGGAATATGTGAAGAAGATCGGTACCGAGTTCAGAGGCGGAGTGTATGTGCAGATTCCCTACACCAACGGCCTGACCCAATGTATGGGATACTACCTGAACACCAATCCCGAGGAAGCTACCGCGACCACCATCTTCGGAAGCATCAAGTTCTGCGGATACATCGATGAGATGTTCGTTGAGCTGAACATGCTGAAGAGACCTTATCTGGAAGACGAGGACATCGAGAAGCTGGTGTACGCACTGTTCCCTGACGGATCGGATGTATCATCGAGCGAATGGGCACAGAGGTACGATACCAAACTCCTCGACGAGTATGCCGGAAGCCCGTACAGTCTGGAGGCGGGATCGACCGATACCTATGCCATCATAAGTGCTGCTGACAGCGGATCTGGTAACCGTTACATCTCCTTCGACTCCTCCCCTCTGGCAGAGATGAAATTCGAAGTCCAGAAGGCAGAGTTCGAACAGAAGGTAGCAGAATCCGGATACGAGACGATCACCGTCTCCGGTTACGACGATGCGTATGGATACATAGCGCACCGTGACCCCAGTGGAGGATTCTGGATGATCTACTTCACAGCCCTCAAAGATGGGGTTTGGATCGATGTGTGCCTTAGGAACAACGACAATTCCTACACCATCACCGAAGCCAACGCTTTGATGCAAACCATTATTAATTCCGAACCCTGAGTTCGGACGGCGGGGTTCGGCCGCGCCGAATCTTCTCTTCGATAACCTAATAAGCTATACCTGTATTCACCGCTGATGTTTTGGATCGTGGCAAGTCTGATCGCAGGCGCAGC
>CALAVG010000368.1 GCA_937892275.1 uncultured Methanomicrobiales archaeon
CCTCTGAATGTGCTTTATCTCTACAGGATTTTCAAAAGTTGCGTTCATTATTTTTTTGATGTATTCGACATCGCTGTCGTCAACAACACCGTCGAAGTTTGCGTCTGCATACTTCAATTTACTAGCAGTTCCGTCTTTGAGTGCAGACTGAAGAGCATCCACATCTTTTTGATCAATGACCAAATCTTCGTTGACGTTTCCGAAGACTTCCAAGCAAGGGTTCAGGTCAGCATCTGCCAGATGTGAAAGGTCGACGTCGTCAGGGTCGTATTTGGGCTTCTCCTGTGTGAGAATAACAACACTTACTGCGACAACAAAGATCACAACTACAGCTACAATGGCTATTGTAACTTTTTTGTCCATTTTATCACTTCTTGTCCCGTATTGCGGAGGCAATGTCTCCCACAATAGTTTCGCCCTATTAATAATGGATTATTCAGCCAAGTGGTTTATAATGGCGATAATTATTGCCCATGCGTTTTTTGAACAAGCATGGTTTGAATACATAGTTCGAAACACTTGGCTTATATCTCCGATATGAGATAACTGGATAGGAAGGTCTGTCCATGGAAAAACTCCTGTTCCCGTTCGTAGCCGTCGTCGGCCAAGATGACATGAAGAAGGCGCTGTTGCTCAACATAGTGGATCCGAGCATCGGGGGCGCGCTCATCAAAGGGGAGAAGGGTACCGCCAAATCCACCACCGTGCGCTCATTGGCCCAGATACTGCCGTACAGGGAGACCGTGGAGGGATGCCGTTTCAATTGTAATCCCAAGAACCCTGGTTCCCTCTGTCCGGAATGTGTGGAGAGGTCGGAGAAGGAAGGCCTTCTGCTCTCAGGCATACAGCGCATGAGGGTGGTTGAACTCCCGCTCAGCGCAACGGAGGACCGTGTTGCAGGTACACTCGACATAGAGCATGTACTGAAGACGGGAGAGAAGAAGTTCGAGCCCGGTGTCTTAGCGCAGGCCAACAACAACCTCCTCTATGTGGATGAGGTGAATCTTCTGGACGACCATATCGTGGATCTCCTTCTGGATTCCGCAGCGATGGGCGTGAACTACATCGAGAGGGAGGGGGTATCGTTCTCCCACCCGGCACGTTTCATTCTGATAGGGACAATGAATCCAGAGGAGGGAGAGCTCAGACCCCAGTTATTGGACAGGTTCGGACTGTCCGTGGATGTCAAGGGTGACAAGGATACCGATGTCCGCATGGAGATCGTCAAGAGGAGGATAGAGTTCGACACGGATCCGTCCGGATACACGAAGAAGTATCAGGCGGAGTCCGATGCACTCAGGGACAGGTTGTCCGAGGCAAGGGAAGCGGTCCGCAGCATCATCGTGGACGATTCTATCGTAAAGGCCATCGTGACGATCACCACATCCTTCGGTATCGACGGCCACAGGGCAGATATCACCATGATGAAGGCCGCCAAGGCCAATGCAGCTCTGGAGGGCAGGAAGGAGGTCACCAAGGATGACATCAGGGCGGTGGCCGCATTGGTGCTGTCCCATCGTATGAGGCGCAGGCCCTTCGAGGAGGCCGCATTCGACTACGAGGAGCTCGAGAGATGCCTCCAGTCGATCTGAGATACTTCCCGTTCACAGCCGTCCTGGGGATGGACGACGCGAAGAGGGCGATGCAGTGCATCCTAGTCAATCCTAATCTCAAGACGGTTATGATCAGAGGAGGTCAGGGTACCGCCAAGACCGTTCTGGCCAGATCGATCGGTCACATTTCAGGTAAGAGCATAATCAACATCCCGGTGAACATCTCCGAGGAGCAGCTCTTCGGCGGTATGGACATAGACGAGACCATCAGGACCGGGAAGGTCTGTATGCAGCCTGGATTGCTGTCAAAGGCCGACGGCAACATACTGTATGTAGACGACGTCAATCTGATGGACCAGAGGATCCTGATGACCCTGCTCAATTCTGTCCTAGACGGAAGGGTCGTTGTCGAGAGGGAAGGGGTGTCCGCCGAATATTGTGTGGATACCGTTCTCATCGCAACTATGAATCCCTCCGATTCCGATGTCAGCTCCCACATATTGGACAGGTTCGACCTGTGCGCTTACGCTTCATTCCCCGACGAGGAGGACAAGAGGGCTGAGATACTCCGTCGCAACGCCGATTTCCAAAAGGATCCGGCTGGTTTCATAGAGAAGTTCAGGGAAGAGGAGGATACTCTAAAAGCGAACCTCGACCGTTCCAAGAAGATCCTCCCATTGGTCACTATGACCGACGACCTTATCGGAGTATCCGTGGAACTCACGGTGAAGGTCCTTGCCGATGGTCACCGCGGGGACATCGCTATGATCAACACCGCCAAGGCGTTGGCGGCACTGAATGGCCGCGACGAGGTCATGAAGAAGGATGTGGAGGAGGCAGCTATGCTCTGCCTCGCACACCGCAGGAACTACACCCAGGAGCAGCCTCAGGAACCTCCGAGACCTGAAGAACCCGAAGAGGACGACCAGGAGCCCCAGGAGAACGAGGAACAACAGCAGGAACAGCAGCAACAGGAGCAGGAACCCGAGAGCAATGAAGATCATAATCAGGAACCTCCGCCGGACATGGATTTCCAGCAGCTCCTGGATGACATGGTATTCGAGATCGGCGACCAGTTCAGAGTCATAGATTATCTCAATGACGGGAGGAGGAAGGTCTCCAAGACCTCCGCCAAGAAGGGCAGGAGGATGATGGTGGAGAGCTCTAACTCATCGGGCCGCTACGCAAGGTCCAGGATACCATCGGACAGGACCCACGATATAGCATTCGATGCCACCGTCAGGGCGGCTGCTCCGTATCAGAGATCGAGGGACCATTCCGGATTGGCCATTAACATCCAGAAGCAGGATGTCAGGGAGAAGGTGCGCGAGATGCGCGCAGGATGCACGATACTCTTCCTGGTGGATGCCAGCGGTTCACTCGGAGTGAGGAAGAGGATGTCCGCAGTGAAAGGAGCAGTTCTCTCGATGCTCAGGGACAGTTACGTCAAGAGGGACAGGATAGGCATGATGGCCTTCAGGCGCGATTCCGCCGAACTGGTCCTTCCCCCGACGAGATCCGTTGAATACAGCTACAGGAAACTGGAGGAGATGCCGACCGGAGGGAAGACCCCTCTGTCCGAGGCATTGGTCACGGTGAACGAGTACATGACGTCCTATTCACGCTCACATGTGGGAGAGATGTGCTACATTGTCCTGATAACCGACGGGCGTGCTAATGTCCCTCTTCAGGAAGGCATCAACGCCAACGATGAGGTGCTGAAGCTGGCAGAGGACATGGCCATACCCCAGGTGAGATGGGTCGTCATCGATGCCAGCGCAGGATTCATCAGATTCGACAATGCGGAGAAGCTGGCCCAGGCGCTGGGAGGCACATATTTCAGATTGGAGGATCTGAACGCCGACCGTCTGGCGGAGAGCGTCAGAGCGGTGATACGCTGAAGGTGATGTCATGAGGTACGTCAACATCTCTATCGGAACGATGGACAGCTTCCTTATGAACAAGGCCGTCGAGGAAGTCCGCGGAATGGGATACGACATAGAGTACCGCAACTTCGACAACACCGACCTGGACGAGGATCCGTTGTTCCTGGCCGAAGCTGTGGAGTTCATCTCCGGAGCGGATTTCGTCACGATAAAGGTACACGGTGATACGTCATACTGCAAGAAGTTCGACAAGATCAGCAATGCATTGCAGATGCATCACGTCTGCATGCATCTCAGCTGCACCGACGACTGCGTCACGGAGGCGTTCAGGGATTACTTCCTGGGAACGGATGACGAATACGATCTCGTGATGAGATATGCGGTCCTCGGAGGCGACGGGAATTTCATCTCATTGATCAAATGGGCGTTGAACAGGTTCGACGGACTAGATCTGGAGATAGATCCGCCGATACGCCCGAGTACAGAGGGTGTGTACTATCCCGGACGTGAGGTGTGTTCGTTCCAAGATTATCTCTCAGAACTGGACACGTCCATACCTAACATCGGGATATTCTTCTATCAGAAGCAGTGGGTCACAGGCAACCTGGACAACGTGGACGGATTGATCAGGGCCGTGGAATCGCTGGGAGCGAATCCCATAGCGATGTTCTTCAACACCTCAGAGGGGAAGATAGACGGTTCCAAAGGCATAAAGAGGATCCTCCGCGAGGATATGACCATTGACGGGGAACCGGTGCTGGATGCCATCATCAACACCATGAGCTTCAGCCAGACACTGATAGCTACTCCTGGTACGGGTGACCAGGTGTGCGATGACAACTTCTTCATGGACTATGGTGTACCTGTTCTGCAAGCCATGACTATGGTCAGCACCGAGGAGCACTGGCGTGATCATCTGGAGGGATTGATCCCGGCGGAGATCGCTTACGACGTGGTGCATCCGGAGTTCGACGGACAGATCATCACCGTTCCTAGTTCGAGCACCGAGGTCACAGAGAAGGGTTCCCGCTATTATCATTCCATCAAGGACAGGGCCTAGCGCATAGCCGACATGGCGGTCATGTGGGCGAAGCTCCGTCATATCGAGAACAAGGACAGGAAGGTGGCGATCCTCCTCTACCAGTATCCTCCTAAGAACGCGGATGCCGGAGGAGCCGCTGGATTGGATACATTCGCGAGCGTTGTGAACATCCTCCACAGGATGAGGGCCGACGGTTACGACGTCGGAGATTCGATACCGGACACTCCGAAGGAACTGGTTGATATTATGCTCTCGGGACTAACCAATGATTCCGATTGGATATCGCAGGAGGAGGTCAGGAAACGTTCGGTGGATCTCATTCCTCCGGAGCAGTACGACGAATGGTATCAACAGTTATCAGAGAGAATCAGGGAACGTCTCAAGAACGATTGGGGCAAGCCTCCCGGGGACCATTATTCCGTCGGAAAGGACATCATCGTACCAGGTACGGTGTTCGGGAACATCATCGTCGGCTTCCAGCCGGACAGGGGAAGGGACATACAGGCCAACTATCACGATCCCAACACCATACATCCGCATCAGTACTACGCATACTACAAGTGGCTCAGACACGACTTCGGAGCCAACGCGGTGATACACGTCGGTACCCATGGCACATTGGAATGGCTGCCCGGGAAATCGGTCGCATTGAGCGGGGACTGTTCCCCCGATTACATTCTGGATTCACTTCCGGACATCTACCCTTACGTCATCGGCAATCCCGGCGAGGGAATACAGGCCAAGAGGCGTGCGGCAGCGGTGATCATCGACCATATGATCCCGACCATGACACGTGCCGGAGGGTACGATGAGATACTGGAACTGGAAGGCACCCTGCAGAACTTCATGAACGCCAAGGCTCAGGGGCAAGATCAGAACCTGGGATTCATCAGGCAGAAGATCAGGGACATCCTGACAAGGATGGACATGTACAACGACCTCAAGCTCGATCCTGGGTGCGATGACGATACATTGGATGACAGGTTCGACGACCTCTACGATTACGTCGTGGATATCAAAGAGAACCTGATCAAGGACGGATTGCACATCCTCGGGAACGTGTCCGAAGGGAAGAGGATGGAGGAGGACATTTACAGTCTGGTCCGTGTCCCCAACGGCGAGATCCCGTCGCTCCGCGAATCCATCGCCAACGCATTGGGATACGACATCCTGGACATCCAGAACAACGCATCCCAGCGTGACGCATCGGGAAGACTGAAGGGACAGGTCCTGGAGGATGTGGAGACACGTACGGAGTCGCTAATATCGAGGATGGCGGAGAAGGGATTCTCGAAGGAGGAGTGCCTTGGGCTGCTGTCAGAATACGGACCTACGGATAATCTTGTAAAAGTGGTCTCATTCGTTTGCGACGAACTTCATCCCAATCTCCTGAGGATGGGCAACGAGATCGACAGCGTGATGGCCGGACTCCGGGGAAGATATGTGGAACCTGGCCCGTCCGGATGCCCGACCAGGGGAAGGGCCCAGATACTCCCGACTGGAAGGAACTTCTATTCGATAGATCCTGACGCGATCCCGTGGCATTCCAGCTGGGAGATCGGAAAGACCATGGCCGATCAGATGCTCGAACGCTACATAGACCAGCACGGAGGATATCCGCACAGCATCGGAATAGTCATGTGGGCCACCGACACGATGAAGACCGGAGGAGATGACACCGCATATGTGCTGTGGTTACTGGGGATCCGTCCGGTGTGGACCGGTTACGCGGGGCGTGTGAAAGATCTGGAGGTCATCCCCGTCTCGGAGCTGGGGAGGCCGAGGATAGATGTAACATTGAGGATCAGCGGACTGTTCAGGGACACGTTCCCCAATCTAGTCAGGATGATCGACCGTGCTGTCCAGAAGGTCGCTTCCCTGGACGAATCGGAAGAGGAGAACTATCTGCTCGCGAACCTCCGCAAGGATATCGTCGAGGCCATAGAGGAAGGCATCCCGGAGGATCAGGCCAGAGAGGATGCGATGATCCGCATATTCGGTGATGCACCGGGTTCATACGGTTCAGGTACGAACATCCTGGTCAGGACATCGGATTGGAAGGACCAGTCGGAGATCGGGGACATCTACCGCAGCTACGGCGAATTCGCATATGGACTCGGAAGATCCGGAGAACGCAAGCCGGAGGCATTCAGGCGCAGGCTCATGAACATGGATGTCACGGTGAAGAACAGCGTCAGCCGCGAGTACGATATGTTCGACAACGACGACGTCTACACAGATCTCGGCGGCATGAACGCTGCCGTGAAATCGCTGCGCGGAGAACAGCCCATGTCAGTGATCGGATTCTCTGCGGACACATCTAACATCAAGACGAAGACCGTCGACGAGGAAGGACGTTATATCTTCCGTAGCAAGATCAACAACCCGAAGTGGGTCGAAGGGCTGAAACCGCATGGATTCAAGGGTGCCCAGGAGATCTCCAAGATGGCGGAGTATGTTTTCGGTTGGGATGCAACTTCGGATATAATCGAGGATTGGGAGTACAAGGCCATAGCGGACAACTTCCTATTCAACAAGGACAATGCGGAATGGTTCAGGGAAGCCAATCCATATGCCATGATGGAAGTTGTGCAGAGGCTGTTGGAAGCGATACACCGCGGTATGTGGGATGCCGACGACGAGATGAAGCAGGATCTGATGAGGCTCTTCGAGGAACTCGAAGGCGACCTGGAGGGGATCAACGATGTATGAGTCAAACTTATCTCCGAACAGACCATTGAGAAACATCAGGAGGCACCGATGGACAATATAATAGAGGTCAGGGACCTGGTCGTGAAGTTCGGCGATTTCGCGGCCGTGAACGGCATCAGTTTCGATGTCAAGGAAGGGGAGATATTCGGGTTCCTCGGACCCAACGGTGCCGGTAAGACCACATCCATACGCACGATCACCACCATCCAGAAGTACGATTCCGGATCGGTGTCCATAGACGGTCACGACATCAAGTCAGATTATCTAGAGGCGAGGAAGCTCATCGGTATCGCGCAGCAGCACATCTCCCTCGACAAGGACCTGACCGTCCGTCAGAACCTCAAGCATCACGCGATAATGCACAAGATCCCGGCCAAGGAGCTGGATCGCACCATCGAGGAGATGGCCGACATCCTGGAGCTGGGGGATTTCATGGACCACAAGGTGATGGACTTGTCGGGAGGGTGGAAGAGGAAGGCCGCCATCATAGGCGCCATAATCCATAGTCCCAAGATCCTCCTGCTGGACGAGCCCACCGCCGGTCTAGACACCCGCTCCAGGCACATGCTCTGGGAACTGGTCCGCAAGCTCAATTCCAAAGGGACAACCATATTCCTCACCACGCACTACATCGAGGAGGCGGAGACACTCTGCGACAAGGTCGCCATCATCGATCACGGTAAGCTGATAGCGATCGGTACTGTGGACGAGCTCAGAGATAAGATAGGAAGGATCTCAGTCGAGACCACCTGGGATGACGGAAGACGCCGCAAGGAATACTTCCCCAGCATACAGGAGGCGAAGGAATTCTCTCAGACATTGGGTGACAAGCTGTTCAACATCAGGAGGACCAGTCTGGAGGACGTGTTCCTGGAGCTCACGGGAGGCGACATACAATGACGATCCTGGATGAGGCGTACCGTGTGGCATGGGGGGACCTCGTGTACATGAAGGAGAACATCATCGAGGTGCTCCTGTCATCGCTGGTAGGTCCGCTTCTGTACCTTCTGGCATTCGGTTTCGGTGTCGGGGGCAGCATGGAGGACCCTCAGGGGTATGTGATGTACATCGTGCCCGGAATTGTGGCGCTGACCACCCTGTCATCGACATTCAGTTCGGTGTCGATGAAGGTACTCGTACAGAGGCTGTTCTACATGAGTTTCGACGAGCTTCTGCTCTGTCCTCTTCACATCTCGGCCATCATCCTCGGAAAGGCTTTGCAAGGAGTGGTCAGGGCGTTCATCAGCTGTACCATCCTGGTAATCGTGGGATGGCTTCTGTCCCCGCAGATCATCATCAGTCCGTGGGTGTTCGTGCTGATCATATTCGCAGGTCTGATGTTCTCACTGTTGGGACTTCTGGCAGGTATGATAACAAGCAAGACACAGAACCTGGCATTGTTCTCCAGCATCGCCATCATCCCGATGACATTCCTGTGCGGAACCCTGTTCGATTCCGCAACATTGCCGGATGCGGTCGCTTTCATTATAGACATACTTCCTCTATCGCCTGTGAGCGGTCTGATGAGGAGCCTTATGCTTCCCGATTACGCGATAGATCCGATATCGATAGCTATCATGGCCGTGTACACCGTGTTGCTGTACTGCGGCTGCTACTACATGATCAAGAACAACAAATGCTGAGGTGTACCATGGCAGAGGATTCGATGAAATCGTTCGATAAGAAGGATAGGAGACTGGCACTAGTGATCGTAGATGTCCAGAAGAAGTTCATCGTGAGTGCTGATGACAGTACTTTGGATTCGGCCAAGCTCCACACGCCGATGATGCTGTCCGTCATCGACAGGTTCAGGAGGGCAGGGAGGCCGGTCATCTGGATCCTGTACGAGGGGCCAACACATCTGGAAGGTATCACGAATGAGACGTATGAGCTCCTCGACGGATTCTCGATCGATGAGTCGGATACAGTTGTCATCAAGCATCACATGAACTCATTCAACGAGACCGATCTCGCCAAGATAATCCTCTCGAAGGATTGTGATGCGGCACTCCTCATGGGCATGTTCGCCCAATATTGTGTGATGTCCACTTATTGGGGCGCTTTCGATAACGGTGTGTCGCCTTACATGATGAAGGGCGGGCTCATAAGCACTCAGGAGAGGTTCTGCGATATGGCAGTTGAATTGTGCAAGTACTATACGTCCGAGGAATTGGACGAGAATCTGGAAAGGCACAGGCTCAGATGATCACTGAGTGCGTTCCCTTATACTGTCCTTGATGTCCCTGATGGAGATGTTCTCGATCTTCTCGATGGTGCTCCTCTTGGAGTTGGTGGCAGCCTTCTTGACATCATTGATGGTGATGTTCTCCATCGTGTCCTTGGCACCGACCGTTATCGCATTGCGTATGGCCTTGTCACGGGTATCCTCGAACTTGTCGACCACAGCTCTGACCTCCGGGGACAGCGGTGCCGCATCGATCATAGCTTCGAAGAAGTGCATGAATTCCAGACATCCGGTTATGAAATGCTTTTGGACGTCGTCATCGTTCAGGATGACGAGCATAGCTTCTCCCAGTTCCTTGGCCTTCATCTTAGTCTCGTCGAGTTTCTCCTCAAGGATCTTATCGGGTGTCTTGAACTCTTCCTCGGGTTCCTTGCCCTCATCCAGTATGCTCTGGATCATCTCCCTGTTATCGAGGATGAACTTCCTGAACTCTTCGGGATCAGTCTCTGCCATGTTGAAGAAAACGCATTCGTGATATATACTGATTGCAGATTATGACAGCATTTCCATTCTCGTTTCTTACCGAATCACGGATCCTCTCCCATATTCTGATGATATCCGTGGCTATTCGATCCTTCGGACCTATCATCCATTATTTATTCCCAGAGCACTATCCAGCAACCGACTGTTATCATGAGCGGCATATTCTCCTTCGTCAGGTTCTTCCGGAGAACGGAATGGGTCCTAGCGATAGCCGTGCTGCTCATGATCATATTCGAAGTATGGTTGGACCTGGAAGTGCCCGGTTACATGGCAGCGATCACCGACGTCATAACCGCGGGCGGAACGGCCGAGGAGGTCCTGGAAAAAGCGATTCCGATGGTACTGTGCGCCATAGGCAGTCTCGCGGTCGGTCTCGTGATAAGCGTGACCGTAGGATGGATCTCGTCCTCGGTGGCAAAGACCATCCGCGAAGCGGAGTTCGACCATATACAGAAATTCTCATTCAGCGAGATCGACAGGATCTCCTCCTACAGTCTCATAACACGTTCCACCAACGATGTCAAACAGATCCAGGATTTCATAGGTATCGCGATGCAATCATTCCTGAGGGCACCGATTATCTCTATCTGGGCCATAATCAGGATCAGTCAGAGCGACATGACCTGGACGGCGGCAACGATGGTCGCCGTCGTGGCGATGATCATACTGGTATTCACCGTGATGCGCCTGACCGCGCCTCTCTACAGGAAGGTTCAGAAGCTCAACGACGGGATCAACGCGATCACGATGGAGATGCTGACCGGACAGAGGGTGATAAGGGCATACAATGCCGACGAACTCGAGAGGCAGAAGTTCAAGGAGGCCAACGATGCCCTGGCGGACAATAACATCCATGCCATGAGGATAATGGGTACCAACGTTCCCCTGAACAGCCTTATCAGGAACGTCCTGACCATGGCGATCTATTGGCTGGGCGCATTCATCATCATAGGCACATCGTCGGAGGATGGACGTCTCGAGTTGTTCTCGGAGATGATCGTATTCTCCACTTACGCCATCATGGCGTTGAACGGTTTCCGTACATTGGTCCAGGTGTTCAACGTATTCCCGCGTGCTCAGACATCCCTCGACCGTATCTTCGAGGTCCTTGAAACGGAGCCGTCCATCAGGACAGGTACCGAGAGGGACGGCGACCGTTCCGGTTCCGTCCAGTTCAGGAACGTAAGCTTCCGTTACGCCGGTTCGTCCACTGATATCCTTACGAACGTAACCTTCCACGCCGATCCCGGGCAGACCGTGGCCATAATCGGGGCGACCGGATGCGGTAAGACATCACTTGTCAACCTGATACCGAGGTTCTATGACTGTCTCGAAGGAGAGGTGCACGTGGACGGGGTCGATGTAAGGGAATACGATCTGGATTCGCTGAGATCCAAGATAGGGTTCGCGGCCCAGAGAGCGACCATACTATCGGGCAGCGTCAGAGACAATGTCAATTACGGGATGGGTTCCGAAGAACGCGGCGATGAAGATGTCTGGGGCGCTCTGAAGGTCGCATGCATAGACGATTTCATCAGGGACGAGGGAGGATTGGACATCAACCTCTCCGAGGAGGGAAGGAACATCTCAGGGGGCCAGAAGCAGAGGGTTTCCATAGCGAGGGCCGTCTGCAAGGATCCGGAGATCTACATCTTCGATGACTGTTTCTCGGCGATAGACTTCCGTACGGATCTGGAGGTACGCAGGAGACTGAGAGAGCGCACGAAGGATTCCACGGTCATATTGGTCACACAGAGGATCGGTACTGCAAGGGGTGCCGACAAGATCGTCGTCATGGACGACGGTGAGATAGTGGACCAAGGCACACATTCAGAACTGTTGGAAAGATGCAGCCTGTACAGGGAGATAGCCGAATCCCAGAGGACGGGTGATGAGCTATGAGCGACAGGCAGCCGCGCAACAGCGGACACGCACGTGGATCCATGTATGGCAGGGAGAAGCCAAGGTCCATGAGGGACGCATGGTCGATAATCTTCAGATACATCTACGGGTACAGAGGGGTGTTCCTCCTTGCGGTCATCATGATACTGGCAGAGACGGTGCTCACGTCGCTTGCACCGGAGTATCTGGGAAGCATGACGGATATCATAGAGGAAGGACTCCATTCGGGCGATATAGATCTGGACGCGGTCACTTGGAACGCCCTCGTGGCCTTCGTCCTCTACGCATCATCTACCTTGGCTATGTACATGCGCCAGTTTTGGATGGCAGGCATCGCTCAGAACGTCTCACGCAAGATGAGGTTCGATCTGCAATCCAAGATGGACCGTCTGCCGATGAGGTTCTTCGACGGTTGCCGGAAAGGGGACGTGATGAGCAGGTTCACCAACGATACCGACACCGTAGGTTCCGCTCTGGGAAGGTCCCTTCCTATATTCACGCACGGCGTCATGCTCTTCTTCGTACTGATAGCGATAATGCTGATAATGAACGTAACATTGGCGCTCGTCTCAATGGTATCCGCATTCTTGGGAATGATAATGGCCGCTATCGTTGTGAGGATCACCCGGAAATACTACCGTTCCCAGCAGAGGAACATCGGCAATATGTACGGATTGATCTCAGAGCTGTACACCACGCACGATGTAGTCATCGCATATTCCGCCACCGGTAAGAACAAGGCAAGATTCGACGAGATCAACGAGTCCCTCCGTGCGAGCGGATTCCGTTCCGAGGTAACCATGGGATTGCTCCCGGCGGTGATGAAGTTCTTCGGTAACATAGGTTACGTAGCGGTCTGCATCGTAGGTGCGGTGATGGTCATAGATGGGCAGATAACCATCGGAATGGTCGTTGCTTTCATCCTTTACGTGAAGCTGTTCTCGGGACCGCTGGACATGATAGCGCATTCACTCGGGAGTCTGCAGTCTGCAGGTGCCGGAGCAGAGAGGATCTACGACTTCCTTTCGATGGCGGAGATGGAGCCTGACACCAAGGACTTGAAGATAGAAGATGTCAAAGGCAAGGTGGAGTTCAGGGACGTCCACTTCGGATACAACGAGGGCACCGAGACTATCAAGGGATTCACCGCCACGGTGGAGCCCGGACAGAAGGTGGCCATAGTCGGGGCCACCGGTGCAGGCAAGACCACTACGGTGAATCTGCTGATGAGGTTCTACGAGATCAGCAAGGGCGACATAACGATCGACGGGGTCTCCATCAAGGATATGAGGCGTAGGGATCTCCGCGACCTGTTCTGCATGGTGCTGCAGGATACGTGGCTGTTCGAAGGCACCATCAGGGAGAACATCGCATACTGCAGGGATGTCTCCGAGGAGGAGGTCATGGAGGCCTGCAGGATGGTCGGTCTGGAGGCATTCATAGAATCCTTGCCCGACGGTCTGAACACATTGGTCGGTTCCAAGAAGACCCTTTCGGAGGGTCAGAGGCAGCAGATATGCATAGCGAGGGCTTTGGTCGACAAATCTCCGATGCTCATCCTTGATGAAGCGACGAGTTCCGTCGACACCCGTACAGAGGTCGTCATCCAGAATGCGATCGATGCGATGATGCGCGGCAGGACCTCCTTCGTCATAGCCCACAGGCTGTCCACCGTACGCAATGCGGATATGATCCTCGTCATGAAGGACGGCAACATAGTCGAGAAGGGCACCCATTACGAACTGTTGAAGAAGGATGGGGTCTACTCGGATCTGTACAGGTCCCAGTTCGAATCCGGCGAATGATCATTCGACCAGGAACTCGAGCTTCTGCTTCAGGACCTTCACATCGAACACATCGAAGTCGATGACCTCCCCGTCCAGGTTGCAGGTGGCTGTCTTTTCGGGGATTATCGTGCATTCGGTGAACTGGAACTTGTCGACGTTGGGCTGGAAATCGAGACGTCCCCTGATGATCGCAAACAGGTTCAGGAGCCTCCTGATGACCGAGCTCTTTTTGATCACAACGACCTCCATGACACCGTCCGTCATCGAGGACAGTTTGGTCACGCACATGCCTCCTCCTGCACTTCCCGTACAGAAAACTCCGATGAACTCCGTCTCGTAACCGATCTCCTTGCCGTCGATCTTCAGGGTGTAGTTCCTCCTGTTGATGTGAGTGAGCAGTCCGGGGATCGTTCTTCCGTAGGAGCAACCGGTCTCCTTGTGCTTGATGACCATGTCCGCCGGGAAACCGAAGGCGCCGATCAGGGTCATGGTGTACGTGTCGTTGACCCTTGCGCAGTCCACTTTCCTTCTGTTCCCGTTCTTAATGATGCTGACGATCTTCTCCTCGGAGAAGTCCGCCCCGTATATCCCCTTGTAGAGGTCGTTCCCCGTTCCGTACGGGAGGATCGCCAATGAGATGTCCTTCTCCCAAATGCTGTTGATGGCTTCAAAAAGTGTACCGTCACCAGATGCGACGACGATGGTGTCGCAGTGGTCAGCTAGCTCTGCGGCCAATGTGCAGGCGTCGCCCGGCCCCTGGGTCTCGCGGTAATCGTATTCGATCCCCTCTTTCGTCAAGAGAGAAAGGAAACTCTTCATCTTTCCCTCGTGGTCCTTTTTTCCGGAATTGGGATTGTGGATTACCCCGATCATCAAGCCTGGTATTGTTTCCATCATATAAGTTATTGCAATCATTTGTACTATAATCAGCAACGTCAACCGGAACTATCATCGGGGTTAAATCTGAGTTATATGATTCTGAACCGTGCAGCAGATAACCTTGGACATGTTCGAAAGCGCCGCCATCGGAGCTCTGGTACTTGTAGCGGGTATACTGCTCGTCAAACGTTTCAGATTGTTCCGCAGATACTACATCCCCGCGGCGGTCGTTGGAGGGATACTGTTCTCTGTCCTGATGCTCGTGATATATGAGACCGTGGACATCGAGGTGGATTTCGACGGCACGATCAAGGACATCTGCATGAACCTGTTCTTCTGTTCCATAGGATTCATGGCATCGATATCCATGATGAGGTCCGGAGGTAGGGTCCTCCTGATCGTCACGGGACTGGTAGGTGTGCTGATCGTATTGCAGAACATCGTGGGCATGGGATGCGCCGTCATGTTCGGTCTTGAACCAGGTTATGGTCTGGCCATGGGCTCCATATCCCTTATTGGCGGATTGGGCACCTCTGCCGCATACGGTCCGATACTCGTGAACGACCACGGTCTTGTAGGTGCGGACGTCATCGCGGTAGCCAGCGCGACGATCGGTCTGGCCACGGCCGGATTCATCGGTGGACCTCTGGCCAGGCGTCTGATCAAGAAGAACGGTCTCAGATCGTTCGAGAAGGACAGGAAGGAGGTCTACAGGGAGAAGAAGGTGCTGGACAATGAGGCATTGCTCCACGCCATGATCCTTCTGGTGATATGTGTAGGGATCGGAGTGGTCCTCAATCAGGCGTTCGAGTCCATAGGTCTGTCCTTCCCGGCATATTTCGGAGGATTGATCCTGGCAGTAATCGTCAGGAACATCGCCGATGTGAAGAAGATCGAGCTCCCTGTGCAGGAGATAGAGGTGCTCGGATGGCTGGCCCTGTGCCTATTCCTGTCGATGGCCCTCATGAGCATTAAGCTGTGGCAGATATCCGGACTTGCAGGTGCGATGGTCGCCACCCTGCTGATACAGTTCATCGTGCTGATCCTGTTCTCATACTACGTGGTGTTCAGGGTCACCGGGAAGGATTACGAGTCAGCGGCATTATCGTCGGGTGTCGTCGGTTTCGGGATCGGTGCAACGCCCAACGCCGTCGCCAATGTGGAGGCGATCAAGAAGGAGCACGGTCCTGCACCGGTCGCCACGTTCGTGGTGCCGCTGGTGGGAGGGATATTCCTGGATGTCATGAATGTCACCGTGCTGACCATTCTGCTGAATGTGATCTGAATGCTCCAAGCATTTTGAAATACGGACTTCCTATAATCAAAAATGAAGCTGGCCGTCATCGTCTGTCAGTGCTTCAATCGTTGTCCCTGATGTTCATCCTCAGGCTGCGGAGCGGATCCTTGAACGAATAGGTCATCCCTTTGGTGTTCCCGTTCTTCTCTATCAGGTCCGCCTCGACAAGATGGTTCAAGATCTTCCGGAGGGTTTGGCTGCCCTCGATGATTGGTGTGATAACACACTCATAATATTCAGATTTCAGTTGACAATTTTCTCGACGGACAGCTCCAGTGTGATGTCACCGCTCCCGAGGAACTCCTTCATGGAATCGGCGGAAGCATTCTTCACTTTTGCGAGCGAGGTGTACTGCCATGAGTTGCTGCCATAGAACATCACGATGCTCTTCCCGTTGTAAAGTACAATGTCGCCTGGTCCGGTTACCGTGCTGACATCAGATCTTGTGAGCTTGATACCCATGTCTCCGACCTTCTCGAATCCTCCGTAATCCTGCAATCTTATGGACAGAGGGGAGTCCTCCAACACCATGATGAGCTCTTTCGCTGCATCGGTCTCTGCAAGATCGGCATAGACGGTGCCGTTGGGTCCGGAGATCCTCAGGATGTATTCATCAGGATCCACATCAGGTACCACTGGATCGGGGGAGGGATTGTCGGAATTGTTCATCAGGATGATAATGCCTCCTGCTATCAGAGCTATCGCTGCTACTGCGGCTATGGCCAAATATGTTTTTGGGATCATCGCTCACATCTCCGTTCAAGGGGCTCATGTACATCAAAACCCTGCTATTCCAAATATGGTGGATGGAGTATAAGCTTGATACCCTCAACGGCCTCTTTTCACTATGTTGCTCCTATAAACCAGAAGAACCCCCTTTTCAAGCAGGGGCCGATGAATGATCTGGTGATGAGAAATGGATGCAACCGCTAGAACACTTAAGATATTGATGGAAATCAGGATTAAGGTAATCAAACCGTATAACTCATCCTTATTTATTCAAGGGATTGTCATTTTTCACTGATAATTAATCTAAGGGATTGTCATTTTTCAATGAAAAAGAAACTAAGGGATTGTATAAATAATTGTAATCCAATAGCACATCAATGAATGTGTTCAGGCGTAAGATCTATGATGAGTTGATCGACTGGAAGAACAAGTGGTCAAGCGAGTATGCCATACTGCTGGAAGGCGCCAGGCGTGTGGGGAAGAGTACGATCGTAGAGGAATTCGCCAAGAACGAATACGATTCCTATCTGATAATCGATTTCAATCATGTGAAGAAGGACGTCATATCCGTGTTCGAGACCTACGGCCACGATACCGATAAGCTCCTTTCCACGCTCCAGATGGTGTGCAATGTCAGATTAAAACCAGGAAAGAGTCTTGTCGTGTTCGACGAGGTCCAGAAATATCCGAAGGCCAGAGAACTCATCAAATATCTGGTGAAGGACGGACGTTATGATTACATAGAGACGGGTTCCCTCATCACGCTCAAACAGAACATTCGTAATATTCAGATTCCTTCGGAGGAGATGCACCTACGCATGTTCCCCATGGATTTTGAAGAATGGTGCTGGGCCTGCGGATTCGAGGACATGTTCGGCATCGTTAAGGAAGCGTATGAGAAGAGGGAACCGCTGATTGATCCAGTACACAGATCTGTGATGGAACAGTTCAAGACATATATGCTCACCGGGGGGATGCCTCAGGCTGTCTCCAAGTATGAGCATATATGTCTTGAACTGTTCCATCACAGATCTG
>CALAVG010000369.1 GCA_937892275.1 uncultured Methanomicrobiales archaeon
ATTCCGTCCCTATCGGCCATCTCCTTGATCTTCCCACAGGTTCTACTATGGTCGTCATCACATCCGGTGGGAAGATCAAGGAGATGGCCGATAGGGACGGAATACCAACGCTAATGGTACCGTCAGGATTCCAACCCAGATATTCCGCAGGCTTCATGGTAGGCTACATCGGAGCGATAATGTCCGCCGCAGGTCATCCGGAGTTCTCCGAACGCATGAAAGGATGTCTGAGATCCCTCGAGGCATACAGGAATTATCTGGAATCCCCGGGATCGTTGGCATACATCCTTGCGGACAAGTACAAGGGTCATGTTCCCGTCGTATGTACCGAGAACAAATTCAAATCCGTATCATTGAGATGGAAAGCGGCGTTCAACGAGAATGCGAAGACCATCTGCTTCGACACCGCACTCTCCGAATTCAGTTACTGCGAGGCCAACCCCTGGTCCGAATACAAAGGGAAGAAACTGAGATTGATCGTTCTCACAGGAGAGGATGACCTTGTAGAGGGCGGGCCTGTCAAAACTGCCGTGAACAACATAAAATCATTGGGATTCCCGTTCGACCTGGTGGCGATAGGAGGTACCACGCACGAGGAGAGATTGTTCCGTGCACTCATCTTGGGGGATTATCTCACAGTGTACATGGCGGAGCAGGCGGGGATAGATGCGGAGTTGACACCGGTCATCAGCGAACTGAAGAATCGTCTCCGCAAAGAACAGTGACCTCACTGGACACGTTTGACCTTGACGTCACCCTGTGCCTTCGGAGCGGATACCATGACCTCGTTGGCGATAGTCTCGGCCTTATCCTCGTCACAGTCGATTATGAATCTACCGTTGACCATCAACGCGGCACCGTTTACACCGGGTTGCCTCTGTATGTGTGACTCCAGTTTATCTGCACATTCCTGACATGTCAGTCCTGTGACGAAGAAGAGCATCCTCATACCTAGTGCATCTCACAATGGATATAAGCAAACATCTCCGATACCCTTCGCTAATCCACGACCCGGATATCGGATATCCTCATCAACCGTTATATCTCCCTTCAATCTACCATCGGACATGATCCAACTGGACATCCTTGCCGTTGGCGACCTCGAACGCGATGACGACGGTAAGATCCTGAAGGCCGATTCCACTTCGGTCCTTATCCGCACACCGAAACACAACATCGTGGTAGATCCCAGTACGAAGTACATGAGGCCGTCAGTGAAGACCTCGTTCAAGATGATAGGTGTATTCGTTAAGGATGTCGATATCGTCGTCCTCACCCACGGCCATTCCGACCACCTCGAGAACCTCGACATGTATCCCAAGGCCAAGGTGTACATCCATGAAGGATCGGATGAGACCATCCCTGGTGCTATAGTCGTGAAAGGAGAGGAATTCGAACTCTGCGAAGGTGTCAAACTGGTCCATACACCGGGACACTGTCCCGAGGAGATGTCCGTATTCGTCGAGGCGGACAGGAGGTACGTGGTCGCAGGGGACGCCATCCCTCTCGAGGACAACTTCTTCAAGAATGTACCGCCCAAACTCAATACGGATCCCGAACTCGCTATGCAAAGTATAAAGAAGATAAGGGACTACGCAGATGTGATCGTGCCGGGACACGGATTCCCGTTCATGACGGAGCAGTGATTG
>CALAVG010000370.1 GCA_937892275.1 uncultured Methanomicrobiales archaeon
GCACGGCAAGTCGTTCATCCCGCTCATCATGGGCTTCGGGTGCAACGTCCCCGCCATACTGGCCACCAGGTCGGTCCGCTCCAAGAGGGAGAGGACGATACTGTGCACGATAATCTGCATGGCGGTGCCGTGCTCTGCCCAGCTGGCCACCATCACCGGGGTCACCGGCAGGTACGCCGGGATAGTCTGGGTCGCCGTCATATTCGCCGTCCTCATCGCGCTGGGGTTCGCCTCCGGGGCGGTGCTGAACAGGAGGCTGAGGCACGAGCCCTCGAACCTCGCGATGGAGCTCCCGGAGCTGCAGGTCCCGAGCGCCAAGAACGTGCTGCTCAAGATGTGGTACCGGACCAGCGACTTCTTCAAGCTGGCCGTCCCCCTTCTGGTGATAGGGAGCATAGCGATAGAGGTGCTGATGCAGTTCGACCTCCTCCAGCCTCTGGTGGAGCCGATGTCGTGGCTCACCGCAGGGGTCCTCGGCCTGCCGCCTGTCACCATAATAGCCTTCATCGCAGGGGTCCTGAGGAAGGAGATGTCCTATGGGATGCTTGTCATCCTCGCCGCCGCCCAGGGGATAACGGACATAACGCAGTTCATGGACCCGGGGCAGTTCGTGGTGTTCGGGGTCGTGATGTCCGTGTACATGCCCTGTCTGGCCACGATGACGGCGATGGGCAGGGAGCTGGGCCTGAAGGAGGCGGCGGCGGTGTCGCTGACGACCATCTGCGTCGCGGTCGCCATCGGAGGAGTGTTCAACCTCGCGATCGGGAGCTTCGTCTGACCGCTCCTGGCGAGGCTTCATCAGGCGATCACATCCGAATGCCATGTCCTGTCCTCGAATCGGGATGCCGCCGACCAATGTATGGCAGCGCCGGGCCCGTACTCGTTTATCATCTCCTATACGATTCTCCCTCACGAAAGAGGAGTTCGCCATGAAGTACAAGCTGATCAACAACGGCCACTTCTTCTGTGAAAGAACGGAATACGAGCCTGGGGAGCCCGTCACGGTCCTGTTCCTGTGGATGGCGACTGACACGAGCTATGAATTCTTCATCGACGCCGACGACGTGAAGCAGGAATACGTCAACAGCCGTATGGAATTCCGCTTCACGATGCCATGCCGCGACGTGGCGATGAGCTACGAAAGCCGGAGCTCCATGATGATGGGCCCAGGCGCGTTTCCGGGATTCCCGGGCATGGGGGCGCCTGCCGGAAAGGAGCGCCACGATGATGCCGAATCCTCGGACGGGGCCCCGCTTTCGGAGGGGGAATGGGTATGCGAGTGCTGCGGGGACAGGAACAAGGGGAGGTTCTGCTCAGAGTGCGGAAGCCCCAGGCCGAAACGAGGGCGGGCCATTCGACGCTGTAAATAATTTGTAAAAATCTACGAATCGGGCCAAGGAACCATAACGGCTGCTATAATCAAAAGTATTTGAATAGTATTTAAACACCATTTATATGAGAGGAATGGAGCCACTTGAGGAATTCGAATCCCCGACCTGCTGATTACAAGTCAGCCGCACTACCGGGCTATGCAAAGGCGGCAGGTAGTAAGGCATGGTATAAGCCACTCATTTATATGCGTTTCCACTGGATAGTGTCCATAGGCATCTCTCTGGGTCCGTCCAATTCTAAAGGATGGTATAATTTCTCCTAACTTTTCGGTATCATTAAATATCGACAGACCCAGTATTGTTCGGGTTATACATCCAAGTGGAATCTGTGGATAGGAAAGCAGCTGTCGTTTTAGCGTTGGTCGTAGTCATTATAGCGACAGCGGTGTACATATCGTTTGACGGTGAGAGTCACGAGAAAAGTAACAAGGATTATCTCGCAGATTCACTGAACGCGATGTACAAGGATGGGGATCAGGGATACCCCGCACGTCTGCTTATCCTGGGCAACGCCGACCTTGACGATGATCTTGGCGAGGACGATCTTGAGATTGTCAAACATATCGCCGGATTGGAGGAATACGATTATGTCGCCAACTTCATGTGCGACGCCAATTACGACGGACTCATCGATTCCGATGATGTCGAGCTTCTGGAGAGAATGATCGCCAAGGATGCCGACGGTCAATACAGCTACAACGACGTGGCCTACTATGTGGACTGCGATTTCGTGGTATCCAAATACCATATGGACTGGCCGCTCCACACTTCTAACATTCTCACACAGACCCTCCAGATGCTTATGATCCTGGACATCGATTCCATCATAGCATTGGACGACAGGTGCGCCAACTCGGATGTGAGCAGATCCCCCGACAACGGAACCTATTGGAAGGAGTTCGCGGGAGCGCTCGACTACAGCGATCTCGGCAGCACCGGATCCTACAGGCAGATCAGCGCGGAACAGTACCTGCAGGTCGCCAAGGAGTACGGAGACGGTTATCTCACGGCAGTGATGAACTCTAGGTACGCAAGGAACACGGCATATCTGGAGAAGCAACTCGACAACAGCACTGTCCAGCTGATCCGTATACAGTCCTGGGAGAGGGGAGCTGTCTGCAACGGTATGCTCACCCTCGGTTATCTGTTCCACAAATACGACAGGGCGGCCGACTGGGTGGAATGGCATGACAGTTACTACAACGCGATCATGGACAAGGTAGCGAAGCTCACCGAAGAGGAGAGGGTCGCCGCCGTGATCGCTGTGCTGAGCGATACCGACAACGTATCGATGGATACGTTCGATATGCTAGGCATCACTTCTGGAGAATATCAGAGCCTCAAGAAGATGGGTGTCATTGACGTCACCCACGAGTACCTCGAGAGCATCGGAGCACCTGCTACCAGCTGGTCCGTCTCGGTGAACAAGGAGACTCTTGCGGAGATTTACAGGCTATATCATTTCGATTTCTTCATCGGTACCTTCTCCGGACCGTACAACGTGGGTCCGATAAACTCCAGCAGACCGACTGCGGATGTCATCTACGATCAGACCAAGGAATATCTGGACAAGTACTGCGGAAAGGATGCGGTGACACTACAGACCTTCGGATGGATCTACGCCACAGGGCCCCACGAGCTTGCATACATAGCAGGTCTCGCCAACACGCTCTACGGATGGACGGAGTTCGATGTGAAGAAGATCGTCAACGAGAGTCTTGAATGGATGGGCATCTACGACGAGGACGGATCGAGAGGCGAATACTTCTACAATTACGGGGACATAGAGGATTCACTCTACTGGCCCAGACTCACGGCGTGATATCATGGGGGACGAATCACTTGGATCCAAGGGAAGCGCGATACTGATGTGCGTCGTGCTCATCGCAGGTTCCATGGTGATGTTCGCCCTCTATTACGGTATGTCCACCACGCATCCGGATCCACACGAGGAGGATCAGATGCTTTCCGTCACAGGCACACTTCATGGCGAGGAATGCACAGGGGATTGCGCCATAGAGTTCGTCCCTGAGGGCGGGGATTACCGCCTGTATCAGGCGAAGACCACATTGATATCAGCGGGCGGGAGCAAGGACATCCGCTTCGGAATAATGTTCGGCAAGGACGACAGGCCTGCCAGTAAAATGTACGAATACAAGGGGACGGAGCAGATAGGCGACGTCCTGACATCGGTATGGACGCATTCGGAGAACGATACCGATTATACGATCTACACCGGCGACCTCTGCAGGGTACTGCGCTTCGTCGCCGAGAACGACGAATATGTCATAACAGGCAATCTGAAAGGATGAGGGGATCGGATGGTCAAGATAAAGTACAGAACCAAGATGGCCAACCTGCGTACCAAGCTACGTCTGTCGGAACAGACATCGAAGGTAGCGAAGGTCGGAGCGGACGGCAACATTTCCAACCAGGAAATCATCAGACAGTACGGTGCGTACAAGTACGCCAAGTTCATGATGCTGCTGGTGGTCGCGATTCTATGTGCGATAACGTTCGGCATAGACATCGGTCTTGGAGCGTACAGCCTGAGCTTCGTCGACGTATACAAGGCGATCATAGACAGGATCCTGGATTGGGACCAGGTCATGTCCACGGACATGAGCGTCGTGTGGGAATTGAGGATGCCCCGTGTCATCATGGGTCTCCTCGCAGGAATGGGACTGGCGATGGCAGGTGCCGCGATGCAGAGCATGATGAAGAATCCCCTTGCAGATCCGTACACAACGGGAATATCCTCCGGAGCGGCACTGGGTGCCACCATAGCAATCACACTCGGTGTGACCCTCATAAGCGGCAGCTTCGGGACTGTCATCAACGCATTCGTCTTCGCACTGCTCCCTGCAGCTTTTATCATTCTCATTTCCGTTTACAAGAAGCCGTCCCCGGCGATGATCATCCTTTCGGGTATCTCCCTGATGTACATCTTCAACGCGATACAGTCGTATCTCATGCTGGTCGCCGATCCCGATGCAGCGGCAAGTGTGGTGGCCTGGACCATCGGTTCTCTGAATTCCGCAAGCTGGGAGTCGATACCGTACATCTTCCTTATGACACTGCTCGGAGGAATAGTTCTGATGTACATGGCGAGGATCCTCAACACGATGAATGCTGGTGATGCCTATTCGAAGAGCATCGGTATCAACGTCAACAGGTCACGTATCATCACGCTTGTTACCGTTTCACTGGTCGCGGCCGGTATAGTCTCGTTCACCGGAGTCATCGGATTCATCGGACTGGTCGGACCCCATATCGCACGTATCTTCGTCGGATCGGACAACAAGATCCTGATCCCGGCGGCCGGACTCATGGGTGCGGGATTGATGCTACTGGCGGATTGTGTTGTCCAGCTGGTCCTGCCAACCCTGCCCATAGGAATCATCACATCGATCATCGGAGGACCTGTGTTCATGATCCTCCTGCTCAGACAGAAGAAGGAGGTGTGGTGATGTCGTTGAGGATCGAGGCCCAGGATCTGGGAGTTTCATACGGTGACAATCTCATCTGGGAACACATCAACCTCACCATAGACCAGCCCGGTCTAATAAGCATCCTGGGACCGAACGGTGTTGGTAAATCAACATTCATGTATACCATCAACAAGATCCTCGAGCCCACTTCGGGACGTGTCCTGCTGGATGGGAAGGATGTCATGGAGATGACCTTCAAGGACATCGCCAAGAAGGTCGCATACGTTCCTCAGACGTCCGGAGAGACGTTCGCGATGACCGTCATGGATACTGTTCTGATGGGAAGGTATCCTCATTCCGGATACACCGTGACCCAGGAGGACCTGGAGATAGCCACGGACAGTCTTCAGAAGATGCACATGGGACAGTTCGCCATGAGGAACTTCAATGAACTTTCAGCCGGACAGCACCAGAGGGTCATGATCGCGAGAGGCCTCGCCCAGATGCCCGAGCTCCTCATGCTCGACGAGCCCACATCCAACCTGGACATCTATCATCAGCTGTACACCATGAAGCTACTGCACGATCTGGCCCATGAGAGGAACATGACCGTCCTCGTCATATGTCACGACCTCAACGTCGCCGCCAAGTTCTCGGATCGTGTGATCATGTTCTGCCAGGGAAGGGTCCATTCAGACGGACCGGTCGAGGAGGTGCTGAACGCGGAGACCATCAAGGACGTCTACGGCGTGACCTCCGACATCATAGACGTGGACGAGCACCCGTACGTCATCTACCATTCTGACGACATTGATACGGGTATGGCACCTGCCCAGAGGATAACCAGCATTCCCAAGGACGAGAAGGATCATAACATATCGGAAGATTGAATTCTCAAGGATAATATGGAAGGTACATGCAGCGGACTGTCCGCTGCAGTACCTGTCCAAATTGTTTTCAAGCTGCCGTCTTACGGCACACGAGCACGGGACAGTACGCCATCCTGACGACCGTCTCAGCCACCGAACCCATCAGGGCCCTGTTGAGGTTGGTACGTCCGAGCGATCCGCACACGACGAGATCGGCATTCTTGGATTCGTTGATGATCTCCTCCGCAGGGCGTCCGAAGACTACCTTGGTGACGATATCGATACCGTTCTCTTTGGCAAGATCCACCACATAGTCCAGAGCGGCCTTGGATGTCTCTACTCCGGCCTCCCTCATCTTATCCGCCACGAAGATACCGTCGCTGATACCTGCGTACCTCTCCACATCCACGACGAATATCGCGGTGATGGATGATCTGTTCTTCTTCGCAATGTTTATGGCGTTGTTGACAGCGAATTTGCTGTTCTCCGAACCGTCCGTAGGGACGAGGATGTTGGAGTACATGCTGAAGTCAGTGGACATGGGTTTGTCCGCAGCCACCACATTGGTGCTGATGGTGACCGGCTCCCCTTCCCTCTTCTTCCTGTTGACCGAGAATCCTCTGACCAGGAGGATGACGAACAGCAGCAGGGATACGATACCGAGCAGTGCGAACACGTTGGTGTATCTGGATCCGAGCGCGACATAGATCAGCGGGACCAGTATCCCCGCCAGGAATGTTGATATGTTCAGAGCGACCGCGTATCCTCCCATCACCTTGCCGGATGTCCTGGCGGTCGAGAGCCTGGAGAGGCCACCGATCACAGTGGGCATGAGCAGACCTAGGCTGCATCCTACCAGGATCATGCTGATGAACAGGACTATGATTATCGCCAGAGAGCTGTCCAGGTATTCGGGGACGTACATCAGGATCATTCCGGCGAACATCATGAGGAAAGCGTAGGCATATGCCATGCTCTCGCTCAGCTTCGTGGCGGAACGGCTGTAGAGCATACTGAATGCGGCCTGGGATATACCCATCACTCCGAGGAGGATTCCGGCCCACAGTCCGACCATATCTGCAAGGTCGTCGGATATCTGGGGGATGTAGTAGGAGAAGTTCGTAGGCATGGAGAACATGAGGAACATCTCCGCGAACACGGCGATGTAGCAGAACATGATCTTGCGCGACCTGTTGGGTATCTCGGGTTCTGCAGAGTTCTCCAAAGTGTTCCCATTGACCTGAGGTTCCCTTACTGAGAAGATCGCCATAATGATGATGACGGCACCTATCAGGTAGATGAGGAATGGGTAGTTCCAACCGACATCAGCCAGACCTCCTCCGATTGTCTCGAGGACAAGTGTTCCGACACCTATGGCCGCGGACTGATAGCCGATGACCTTCACGCGCTCCATCCCAGTCCAGTACTCTCCGATCAGAGCGGTACTGGTGGAGGATATTCCGGTCAGACCGATACCTAATAGGAAACGGCATACCAGGATCAGTGTGAAATCGTGAAGGAAGAACGGGAGTACTCCCATGACGGTGAATATGATGAGCGACACGAACAGTGTCCTTGCCTTACCGAAA
This sequence comes from uncultured Methanomicrobiales archaeon, assembly GCA_937892275.1. GTDB lineage: Archaea > Thermoplasmatota > Thermoplasmata > Methanomassiliicoccales > Methanomethylophilaceae > Methanoprimaticola. Next base: position 7,281 of record CALAVG010000370.1, read on the forward strand.
CGGTCGGCCAGATATCCCATGAGAAATCCGAATATTGCGACGGACAATGCCGGCAAAGCAATGACCAGGGCGGTCATTGAACCGTCCTCTATGTCGAACTCCTGACCAATGTAGTTCAATGCTGGGGCCACGGCCGCGGCACCCATCAATATGACCATGGATGACAACAGGATCGTCATCAAGGTCAGGACGTTCGGTTTGAATGCATCCTCTGAATTGTGCATAAATCCGCGCGAAATCCGAGGACCTATTAAATAACGCTTTCACAAAACGAAACGCTATACTTTTAAACCTCTCCTTCAGATGAAGAGTCTTTCCGTGGACGTCCCCTCGGTCTTTTAGTCTTAGATTCGGAATGTTCCTTCTTAGGCCTCCCTCTTGGATTCTTTACATCGATTATACGCGGCAGAAGCCCGAGATTAATCAGGATATTGCGGTCGGAGTCGGTGATCTTGCGTATCATCCAATTCCCGCTGGCATCCATCATCATGGATGCCCTGCGGAGCTTCTTTAGGACGTGATTGTATGGGACACCGCTCAGTTCAGGTACCTTCTCGAAGGCCTTCCTCATCTTGTACGTCATTATGACGGATAGGAAATTGATGAACTCGGTACCTATTACCGACCAATCCTCGTGTACCCGTGTCTGATCGAACTTCAGGATGTCCTTGTAGAACATGAACATCACCTCGATCGCCCACCTCTCATCATACGCTTTGTATGCGATGGCCGATTCCATATCTACATCTGACATGAAGACGATGGAGCCGAACTCCTTGCGGAGTTCGCTCAACTCCCTTGGATCGATGTCACTCTTGCCGGCCATCCAAGTCCTTTCTTCCTCCATCGCCCTGTACGGGTCCCTGAAGGAATAGAGGAACTTTCCGTCGAACATGCGTTCTTTCCTGCATGCCAGCCCATCATATCCCGGGACCGACGCGTTGTATTCGTACATTTTGAATTCCCGTATGATCTTCGAATCCCTCTTCAGAGGGATGAGGAAATGAAGGTCCGGACGGTCGTCGAACGATTTCTTCGCCGCCCGGTAGCTAAATCCCTTGTCTGCGACTATGATTCCCTTATCCACATTGTTCGTGCTGATGAAGTCCCCCAACGCCGCTATATCTATTGTATTTCCAGGATAGGCCTTGCTGCATATGGGCTCGCCTGTTTCCACATCGTAAGCGTAGATCACCGAGATGTCCCTGGTCCCTTTCTTCAGCGCCTTGCGTGAGAAATCAGAGAATGTGTTCACTGTGCTCTCGTCGGATTTGAGAGTGCCGTCCACCACGACGTGGTGGTCGGCATTGACACGACCGGCCCTCATCACCATGAACTTCGATATCCTGGAGCATGTCCTTCCCAGCTGAGAGATGTGCTCGCTGACGGTGTTCCTGGAAAGACCGATGCCAGGATACCTGACGGAGAGCCATGTGTCCTGATAGGTCTCATCCAGTTCATAATCATTAATGTCCGGTTCTACTGACCTGAGGACGGCGATGGCGTAGGTACGCATAGCTTCTTTCTCATCATAGAACTGCCTTAGGTCCTTCAAGATATCCTGTGAAAGATTGCAGCAGAGCTGCACATCGGCCCACCTGCGATAATCGCAATCGCTGTGCTTCATGCCTGGCAGATCCAAGTTTGCGACATAGGCCCCATCTATGATGTGGCCTATCGTCGGGCCGTCGATGGGGATCTTTCTCCCATTGACGCTCTTGCAACCTATGCGGCTCTTTACAGCATATTTGTCCTTATTCCTGCCGTAGGCGACTACTATCGTGTTCTTTGGTCTAGGGACCTTCCTTATCTCTTCTGGCACGGCCATTTTCTTCAAATATAGTATAGCGTTATTATATATTTAAAACCTCATTTAAAACGCTATACTTATAAATGAAACAACACTGTTAACAACGGCCTGCTTATAAATGGAATCGAAATGACTTCTTTGAGAATGGAAATCTTACTGAAATCGCTCGGTAGATCAGCGTCGAAAAATGCTGTCCTGATACCGAATTAACAAGATGGTGAAGAAAACGAGGTCGATTATTGCAGTTAGTATAGCGTTTCGTTTTGTGAAAGCGTTAATTAAAATCCGATTCAGTCGGTTTTTTGCTACTTGTTCCGAGCAAGACATCATAGTCGATATCGTCGACTACGGATAGTTTCTAATCAGGCACCTAAGGATGGTCCGTTAACGGCACGATGATGATGCAATCCGTGTGCCAGTATCGCAAATGCGTATGATGCGATTGATCATGCCAGTTGTAAAAAGACGCGTATTGTGAACCCTGATCTGAAAACGATACCTATTTAATAGGTAATGCTATCGGCGCATCAGTTAATTACCATTCACGGTGAATATCATGGCAGACGCAAAGAAGCTCGTTCGCCTTACTTACAAGGCATACCTCGCCGATGCAGACGAGAGACTGTACGACACAACAGACGCAGATGCAGCCAAGGAGGCAGGCATCTTCAACGAGAAGATCACCTACGCACCCATGGCATACCTCTTCGGATCCAAGACACTCTTCCCCGACCTCGAGGCAGCCATCGAGGCAGCAGAGATCGGAAAGGAGACAACTGTCACAATCCCCTGCGAGAAGGCAGCCGGAGCAAGGAACCCCAAGCTCATCGAGCTCCACCCCATCAAGGAATTCTACAAGCAGGAGATTAACCCCTACCCCGGAATGTCTGTTTCGCTCGGAAACAGGACTGGTGTCATTATGTCCGTTGCAGCCGGACGTGTCAAAGTCGACTTCAACAACCAGCTCGCCGGCCACGACCTCAAGTACACCTTCACTGTAACTGAGGAGATAACTGAGGACAAGGCAAAAGCACTGGCTATCATTGAGCTCACCTCCGGAACTTCCGAGGGATTCGACGTCGCGATCGAGGACAAGAAAGTCATCGTTACAGAGGCCGAGACATGCAAGTTCGACCAGAACTGGGCAATCGCCAAGTACAAGATTGTCGCAGACCTTAGGGCAGCCTTTGGTGTCGAGCGTGTCGACTTCGTACAGATCTGGGATTCCGGAAAGAAGGAAGACAAGAAAGAGTGATGTTGGGGTTTTTACCCCAACTCCCCCAAAACTCTTTACCACCCTTTCGGGTAATATTCTAACAAGTTTGATCCATCCATCATCAGTCGAAGAACGCCAGTATGGTGTTCATCTCGTTGTTCCTGCTGCGGTCAATGCGGCAGCCGTACTTGTCGTACTTCATGTAGTTCTGTTCCCTGATCCTGCTCACCGGAAGAGGGGACAGGAGGGTCTGCTTGTAGTTTGCCATGTTTGTTCACCTGCAGTCTTGGGGGCTGCGATACTAATATGGCAGTTGGGGTATAATAACATCAAATTGTAATGTTTGTTATGTTTGTAATTCTTGTTATTGTGCAGACGATGGCCAGAGTGTGCAGAAATAACTTCTAAAGAATGTGAGAAAAAGAGGAGAAGATGGGCACCGGCCGACCGTATCAGCCGGTGTAAAAGGTCGAAATGATATTCCGGCCTTCATTTGTGAGGACATATCTGGAGTTGAGGTCATCCTTCTCGATCCAGCCCTTGCTTAGCCATTTGCCGATGAAGTCCCTCTGGTAGTAGACTGCTTCCGTCTGACGCTGGGAGGACTTACGGTTGGGGTCTCCCTTCTCGGTGTCCCTATACCATATGCCGTTCTCCTTCAGCACAGCGATCATCTTACCGCTGGTGACGGATAGTCTATTCCTGTTGCGCTCGTCCAACAACCTCAATCCGCGAACGAGACGCTCCTCAGGAATCTGGATGGAATAGCTTGGAAGCTGTCTCGGGTCATAAGTGGATTTGGTGAGTCCGACGGGCTTGTCTCCTATGAAGTAGTTTTTCCTGATGCCTTCGGCATCGACAGTGTATTCCTTCGTACCAACGGAGAATGGGATGGTCCCGGGGACCATCATGGAAGCTATCGCCGCTGCGGCAGCGTAGTCCGGTCCTCCGGATGAGATGTTCACATAGATCTCGCACTGCTCTCCCGACTCCTCGGAATGGGCGTGTTCGGACTGGATGATTTCCAGAACTACCCTGAGCATCACGGAGAAGTCTGTGATCTTCTCGTTGTGCTCTACGATGTCGACCGGGCGAGGAGACTGTTCCTCGATGATTTCCTTCACACGGTCGTAAAACTCCTGGTATACACTGCTGCCCTGGCTGGCCGGATCCCTCACATAGTGAATGATGTGGGCCCGATTTATTTCGTAGAATAACACCGGATTTGTGACCTTCGTTGTTTCAAAGGTGACACAGGCGATCATTATCCTCTTCTTCCGACCAGACTGCAGAGCGCATCCCCATATTCCAGAATGGGTTTCTAGTATTTAATAACAATGATAATGAAATTTACATTTATTACAAAGATTACAAAAAAATTGTATTTGTATATCTAGGGGGATATCCATATTGCTCTCTGAGCGAACGATTCTGAAACGGCTTACCGGTCGGATGATCGGAGTGCATCACCCATCCCCGGGAGACCGGGGATCCCATCCCACAGAAACTGGCTTTGGAGGGATACCAAAATGCTTTTATCTGTTTCCTATATAGTGGCAATTAACGGACGGGTGGCCTAGCCTGGATATGGCGGCAGCCTCCTAAGCTGCAAGCCGAGGGTTCGAATCCCTCCCCGTTCGCTTTTTGTAACATTTCAAAAGATTGGTGTCGAAATGGTTTGTGGGTGGCTATGAGGCCATCTAAGGATCATTCTGCCCAGGTGAAGTTATTCCATCAAAAGTGACCCGCAAAGGCCATATTATCATCGATTTGTGATAAAC
>CALAVG010000371.1 GCA_937892275.1 uncultured Methanomicrobiales archaeon
TGCGCAGCTGGAAAGCGGTACGCGAATATGTGCTGAGGTTCCCAACTATTTCTGCGGATGTAAAACTCGATCTCGTATACAACATGTATACGAAACTACCTGCCCCAGGCAATTCGGTACGTTATTCCCAGGATAAGGATTACAAGTTCGTTCGCATCGGCAATGCGGGCGAATCCGAAGTGTCCCAGAATGATGCCAGATTGGAGGATTTCCTGAAAATTCCCTGCGTACGTCCGCTGTTTGGTCCGCCCGCATCAGTCGATTTCGAGTACATACCAACCGATGAGGAATTAGAATCCATCCCCTATGCCGAAAGATTCGCTGAAAATACTGCCATCATGTGCCCCACCCTGTATCACAACATTTACAAGGGTGCTCTGGGTGAAGTGGCGGGAATGGCCATCCTGAAAGATTGGGAAATAGAAATCAAGGAAATAACTGACGGGGACAAGTTCGAGAAATTCGATGCCGTAACTTCCACCGGCGTCTATCTGGACTTCAAGCACTGGTACGGTTCCGGTGGCCGCGATGACATCAATTTCGTGAAATGGGCATTCAGAAAGCTCAAAACTGTCGGCGGGAAGAAAGCTATCATCATTAACATCCTGAAACCCACGGACAATCCGACAAAACCTGTAGGATACGTCCTAGATGGAAAACAGTACAGCGGAGATGGAGAGAACGATGATTACACTAGTCTTACATTGGTGACCATCCCCTACCTGTATGATTGTAACGGAAAGACGGCAATCATGAACTCAGAAGCAAAGAACATCATCGAAAAGGAGGTGAAAGAATGACCAAGAAAGACGAACTCAAGCCAGAACCCATCTTCAACATCATCAACTTCGGCAACATCGACCTGGATGGGCTTGAAAGAGATTACAACTGGTCGGTAATCAGATGTATCGACTGGAAGACCCGGAACAAGATCGTGAAGAAACTCAGGCCCACTGAAGGCATCCTTGCCATCAGGAACGAGGATTACGACAGCAACAACATCTACGTGATGAGCAAGATAACGAAAGAGGAACTTCAAAACACTCTCGAGGGCATATTCGGAAGGGACGGTCTGAAGGAGCTCGGTACCGTATCCAGGATGGAACGTAACGAGATGGTGGCCTACAGGATTATCCAGCTTCTCTTGAATTCTCTTAACAAGAAGAGTCTGTTCATGGAGACCAATGCTGAGGGACATTATTACATGGTTCTTGAGACAATCCAAACTAAAGATGTACCAGAGCCATATTATGGTCAGATCCTGGTAATGCGGATCGAAGCGGTTCATGCACCGGAAAGCATGG
>CALAVG010000372.1 GCA_937892275.1 uncultured Methanomicrobiales archaeon
AGAGTCAACTGGAAGAGGTCAGGTAGAGGATGGACTGTGGGCGAAGTGACCTACAAGGGTAACAGATACAGATTCGAGATGAAGAACTTCCTCCTACCATCAACATTCGGTATCGAGAACGGATGCATCTCCAAGCTGTTCATCAGCAAGCCGGGTTTCCCCGGGGTCGATCCCTCGCACACAGTATACGGTTCTATAATCCTGAACTACGACCGCGGATGGGACGTCAAACCCAAGACAGCAGATGAAAAGGCGGTCATGAAGGCCCTTTTGGACAGGTTCAACAACGGAATGAGCCCTGCAGACGAGAAAATGTACCGTCAGCACGTGTGGTGATGGTAGCATGGACGGAATCATAGAGTACGTGGCGGTATCCATCGACATAGGCAAACACGGAGACCCCGATGCAAAGAATCTCGCAGAGATGCGCAGGGATCTGGCAAGCGATTGGAACGAACCCAAGGACCTCATCAGGATCGGTAGGGCCTATCCGAATCATAGCTTCAACATCGGATACCTCGGTATGGTTCGTTCCAAGAACCTCTTCTATTGGGTCAACAGGGACGGTGTCGCCAGACGGTTCGACCCCAAGACAGGGAAACTCGGACAGATAATCAAGCTCCCCGCAAGGGAAAGGAAACTCATCTGGGATGAGGAAACATGGGAACTCAAAGAGGGACTGTCCAATTCCAGATCCATAAAGAGGCTCTGAACATGACACTGTATCACGTAGAGACGTTCGCCATCGACACCAACACGGGCAAGAGGAAGTTCCTCGCCCATCAGTTCATAATCGATGCCGACAGCATCGATGCTCTGAGATCCAAGCTGGCAAGGCACATGTGCCCCAACGTAGTTGCGGACATATATGTGCCGAGCAAGAGCAAGGGTCACACCACCGTCATGAGGCTCGGCGGAACGATGTATCTGAACAGCAAGCTCCAGATGTGGAACTGGAAAGGATACGACGTCAAAGGCAACGCAACCGTCAGGGGCATAGTCCAGCCGAACGGCTCCATAAGGAAGGATTGATGGATCATGCCGATGTACGAGATAGCCCAACCATCGTTCAACGGAGTGTCCATAATAGGACGTGTCTCCGCCGGAGGGATAGACGGACTCAGGAAGCACCTGATAACCACCGGAAGGATGGAGCAGTACCCCCAGATAATCGTCCGGACCCTTGACCACACCCACATCGGCATCATCCACAAGGATGATGGCCGCTACGAGTGGAGATCATCCGACGGTCAGCTATACAGGGTAAGTCCCGTGAGCGGTGACATCAAACGCATAGGTCCTCCCGTCGCGACCCCCAAGACGGAGAGGATGGAGAAAATCAAGAAGGAACAGGCCCAATCCAGCAAGTACAACAGCCTGTTCATCTGAACAAATGAAAGGAAAGAAGTGATAACATGACATACATTGTTTACGGAAAGAACGGTACCCCTCGTCAGTACGATTCCATCGTCAAGGCGAGGGCGTATGCCATCCGTGCTATCAAGAATGGCTACAAAGTACCGAATATCGAAATCAGGAACTCGGCCAAAACGGCCATCGGAATGGTCGGATTCGACAGGGGACACGATGGATCCATCGTGTTCTTTTACAGCGAATACTCTACATCCTCCAAGGAGTACCGCGCATTCATTCTGAAGTCCGACGGTACCCTCGGAAGGAGGTTGAAGTGAAATGGCCACGATAGCGATATCCAAGGTAAGACAGTCAATGGAATCCAAGAGGAAGAAGTTCCTCAAGGAATACGCCAACACATCCAAGGCGGTGAGGTTCGCCAACGACCCAGAGGCATTCGAGTTCGCCTGTGTGTTCTACAAATACCAGTACGATGCGTTCAACGGGAACTTCCCCTACCTGTCCGAGGTCGCATACTCCGACTACTACCACACATTCGCATCCAAGGACAGCTACGACTACAGGGCTACCATCGACGGTCTGGAAGAGGACCTGACCAACTCATACGATGAGATGGCGGCACATCTCCTAGACCTTGCGAAGAAGCTCCGCAAACGCTACGGGGGGAAATGACCATAGCAGTGTACCATGTGACATGCCCCTTCTCCGGCGAGAGGTACGAGTTCAGCAACAAGGATGCCCTCAGAGGATTCGTCGCATCCATGATGGCCCAACAGCCTGACTGCGACAGGACCATCCGCCTGTACGCTAACGGAAAACAGTTCGGCAGCATGAAGAAGGGGCCCAATGGAGCAGTATTCCGTCAGGTCAACGGCAAGACATCCTACTACGTCAGGAAGGACGGATCCCTCGGAAACGAGGTCCAAAGGACATCCGCCAAACCCTCGGACAAGCCGTTTTTGTGATGACGGCGACCAAGATCCCATCCGTCAAAGCGGATGGGAAGAGGAAGAAGCACAGTAGAAAGGAAGACCCTCGGACAGACATCATAGGGATGGATGGATCCATGCTCCGTGCCATCGGTATCAGAACAATGGCCTGATCATCAATCGGCATGTTCGGAAGGATGCTGTGAGGGCAATCAACAGAATCAAAGGAAGTGAAAGAAATGGCATACAAGATAGACATGGATGAGGAGGATCTCCCATCCGTACAGAATTACAACGGAACAAAGGGATCCCAGTGGCCCTATCAGGGTGACGCCCACAAGAGGGGATACAGGAAAAAGGTCGCCTATAACGACGACCCCTATGTGCCCGAAGGACGCAGACACCCCACTGCGCTGCAGAGCCGTCAGGAGGAGGGATTCGCCTACACGCAGGCGGATATCCAGAGGTTCAAGGAAGAGGGCGAGATATGCAATCTGAGCATGTCCGACAGGAAGTGCATCAAGAAGCTCCGCAAGGACTACGCCAGGAAGCACAGGATCGTCACGACATCCGAATGCAACGGTATCATGAACCCCTTCAAGAAGCGCAGATGCCTCAAGAAGTACAACAGGGGACTCTGAGCAAAAACCACTAAAAAGGACCTTTCCGATGACATAAATGTCATCGGTGGGTCCCGCGACCCCCGATTACAAAAATAAGATGACACACACCCACGGGGATTCAGATGACCTCGCACACCTACTACATACCGATACAGAACGGCTTCACAGATACCAGTCTCGTCAACGTCCGCAAGGTCGCCATAGGATACATGATGGCCCATCGGAGATCCGAGGAGATGACAGTATACACATCATCCAGCATGGGGATAGAGGTGGGCACGATAATCCGTTCCCCATCCGCAAGATCCCTCTTCGTATGGAGATACCCTTCGAGAGGACGCATGATAGAGGCTCCCGTCCTCGCGGACGGTAACGTCTGCAGGCGTCCGTCATCATGATGCTTGCATCATGATGGAAACCCCTTACCGACCTTCTAAGACACTCATAATGTAAGAACGGATATATCCTCGACACATCATTCTTAGTAACAGACCCGTCGCAGACTCTGTGTATATCGACGACATAGGAACCCGAACACGCATTGGATCATTAGTAACTCCATACAAGGATGGACTTCTGACGGGTCTGTCCATCCGCCAATGCGTAACAGGATTGCCTGTCCAACATCGCATCATACAAAGCATTAATACGGTCCAACAACTACATCGGCATGTACCCGATCCATGGGGTCGTCCGCTCAGGATTGGGTATCCGACATCCGTTCATTCCGAGGATTGAGATCATTCGGGCGACCCCTCTTCTACCCCATACGTTCCCATAGATGCATTAGAAACCCCCGTAGAACCGTTCTAAGCCCTTTCGTACCTGTCCGACCCTGCCCCTAATGACAAAATGCGTTAGAACCCCGTTCCCGACCCCTCTAACGCAATCCTCCGATCCTCCCGACATAGCATCGGGTTGCACATCGACCTTGCACATCCTATCGGCGGCAACGCTGCGAGGGAGTATCCTCGCCCTTCTAAGGCATAGTGCCTCCCTTATGCAGCTCCTACGATGCCCTTGCGGACCATCCGCAACATCTAGCCTATCATCATCCTATCCTCGTCCCGATATCCCTTCATAACATCCGCAGAATCGATTCCCGACCCGACTTCCGGGAAAGGAATCCAGATACCTCTCCGACCCCCTCTCCCCATCGAGGGTCGAACCTCACCGATATCCTACGCAGAAATCCTCCCGATAATCCCTCGATAGCCCCCTCTAAACCCCGTCAAGGATCCCCCTCATCCCCTATTCCCTCCTACCATCATCCCTACCGTCGGTCGACCCCTCGGTTCGACCGATCTCCAAGGTGTTCGGGCACTCGCCAAGTTTGCTAAAGAATACCCATATTTTTTGCCCCCCGCCAGGGGTACCCCCTCCGAACGGAAATCAATTTGAGTCGTTTTTCGGGAAAAAAATCCGTGATTCGGAGTCCTCAAGGGAGATTTGATGCAGAAAAACGGAGAAAAATCGACTTTATGCCCCATTCCCACCTCTCGGTCGATTCAACTATCTGGCTAACCCGCATTTTTACTAAAGGGGGGGCCAATAAATAATTAAATACAGAAATCCCCCCGCAGTATAACGGTTCTTATTTTTCCCCCGAAAACCTACCTCTATTCCGACCCCCAAAAACATTTTCTATCTGTATGACGAAAATATATGCTCATGTTCGAACTGACCATGGTCTTCTTCCTATTGACCTTGGGGATCTACATCCTCACGTTCGTAGTGAAGCGTGTGGAGATGCAGTGGCTATGTTTCTTCGTAGCCATATGCAGCATGTGTCTGACCCTCATGGAAGAAACCCTGGACCAGAACGAGTCGATCATCTTGGTGGTACTGGCATTCTTCATCATGCTCATGACCGGGCGCAAAGCGTTCATGAACAGGTACTGATGCCATCCATCGGCATCCGCGAGGACGGATGCCCTGATGACCGACCGCATGGTCCTTTCGGACCATAAAGCCCGTCAAGGCGGAAGGAAGGGATGGGATAATCAGGATCCGATGCGCAAAGCATTCCTCCGCAGAGGACGGACAATCAGACACAGGAGTGCTAACGATGTCAGACGATAAGAGGGATGCAGAGGATCTTTTGGACGAGCCTAGCATATCGTTCACCGACACCAACGGCATGGCGGACATGGAGACCCCGTTCCACCAAGCGATAGACCTGTTGGCGGTGACGAGGGGAGAGGAACTTGAACTGATGACCCGTGCGACCAAATCCATTGCGGATGCGGCCGCCATAGGGTACAACATGATATTCAGGTTCAACTCCAGATACATCAAGGGACGCATAGAGCAGCTGGAACGCCTTGCCGTATCCATTCAGGGACAGGGTCGTGACGAGGTCGTCAGATCCCTACAGGCGGGTTCGGGAGTTCCCGACAGCTTCTACGAGATGCAGGCCGGTTCCAACACCGGGTTCACTCAGGAGTGATTGAGCCATGCCATACGCGAAGAAGTATCCCGGGCAGACCGTTATTAACAAGCGTTGGAACGGAAAACGCATGCATATGGTCGCCACATACAAGAAGAACCGCCTCAAGTTGGGCATATACAGCGACACGTTCGACCTGTTCATCCTCGAACTGAGGGACCGCATCAAACGCAACCAGCAGAACGTGGTCATTGTGGACGGCGACACGGGTGCCGGAAAGTCCACCCTCGCCATCCACATCTGTATAGAACTGGCGAAGAAGCTGAAGGTCCCGTTCGATTTCCAGAAGGACTACATATACAGCCTTGAGGACCTGTGGGATAAATTACAGGATCCCGAAGCATCCACCATCAATCTCATAGACGAAGGTTCGCTTCTTCTGTCCAGCAAGAACTCCATGTCCAAGGAGAACAAGGACATCGTCAACCTGTTCAACACCATGAGGTCCAGAGGATGGTCCACCATCATCTGCGCCCCGTCCATCTTCCAGATCGACAAGGGTGTCCGTCAGGTACATGCGGATTACCGTGTACACTGTTCAAGCGAGGACCACTCCCTGATAAGAGGATACGGAAGGGGTTTCTTCGAGGTATCCAAGGCCAAACGCAACGAGTATTCCAAGGATGCAGAACCCTACTGGATGCTCATATCCACAGGCATATTCGGGGCACTCCCCGAAAAGGTGGACAACATCTACCAGCCCATCAAGTATCAGGCACAGCAGAAGCTCATTGACAACATGATCCGCAAGGCAAAGGGGGTGAGTGACGATGAGACGCAAGAACAGTCAGCTTGAAGACTCCCCGACAGAGGATTACTGGAAACATGTAGGCTCCCCGTTGACAACAGCCATATCCGTGGTCCTGTTCATAGTGTTCCTCGCAGTTGCGTTATCTCTATTCCATGTGGGCGAGGAGCAGTTCCAGGGATGCCTGTACATGTGCATCATGGTATTGCTTGCCATGATAACGATAGTCCTCGGTTCCGCCATAAAGGACATCGGACGCATTCAGGCCAAGATAAGGGACGACGTACAGATCCACAACAGGATCATAACATCGATCCTCACGGACATGTCGAGGGACAACAAGCGCAACATCGGCATAATGGACGACATCCGTAGCAAGATATCCGCCGAACAGGAGGAATACGTCACCTCGATGAACATAGCGGAGATGCTTGTGCCCGAACTCTCCCCGGATTTCCTCAGACAGTACGCCACGGATTTCACGGAGGAAGAGGGGACTCCCGCAAAGGATGACACCGAATCATCATCCGAAAGGGATGAGGCATCCCCCTCGGAGGACACCGAATGACCCCCGAACGCAGATACTTCTACCTTTCCGTGGCGGAGACCGCCACGGCGGTGGCATGTCTGCCCATGGTGACGATACTCATAGCGTCGCAGAACGAATGGCAGCTCCCCGATCCCAACACGGATTCGGGGGTTCAGGTGTTCATGATCCTGCTGGTGATAGTGATGTCCCTTGCGATGATGCTGAAGAATACCATGACCGCATGGGACAAGGCATTGGAATCCGATATGAAGGGGGGAAGGCAGTGAACAACGCCCCCGTCCGCATGGGAATGACCATTACGATCATAGCCGTTCCTTTCGTGTTCGGTATAGTCGCCATCCTCACATTATCGTACATGGCGGGCATAGACCTGTCCGCATTGAAGGACATCCCCACTTGGCAGACCTACCTTATGACCCTGGGACTCCTGTTCATCTCGTTCATTGTGATGCTGGTCCTCGTAGCGGTGTTCAACAACATACTTGACAAGGATCACCTGCCCGTGAACGCACAGGGAATCCAAGACGACGGATTGGAGAAGGAGGAGGACCAATGACCCTCACACCAAAGAGACGCACCGATCTGTTGGCCTTCGGAGTGATAGCATTCATGAGCGTAGCGTTCGTCGCCATGATGATGGTGTTCGCACTGTCCATAGAACGCAGCACATCAGGGACGTTCCCGATGGGATACGTCCTTTTGACCATAATAATGCCCATAGTGGTATTCATCCTGATGGAACACATCACGAAAAGCACGGTGGCAAGGATATACGCCCACCACAGGATGAGGGAGGAAAGGATGGTCAAGAAGGTCGACTCGCCGAAGGATCCCCTCGTCACATGGCTCTCGATCCTGTTCTCCAAGGAGGATTGACCCATGATAATGTACGCCGACAGGGAATTGGACATGGCGGACACGGCCATACTGGCCGTGGCCATCGTATTGGCGTTGTCGACCATGGGGCTGATAGTGTCCCACAGCAAGGACCCCACCCCAGATTCCGCAAGGAACGACATGCTGTTCGCCATAGGGATGATGTTCCTGACGGACATTCTATGCTTCCTGCCCCACAGATACATAGTTGTGAGGAGGTTCATCAACGATATCGACCGCCACAGGGACGATTGGGAATCCAAGGGATACCGTCTGTGGAACGACGACGGCCATATCGACAGATCCCTGATAAGGAGCTACATCATACCGCCTAGCACCAAGGACAACAGGATAAGGGCATTCTCGTTCATCTTACTTCTCATAATGGTCATCATAGCAACGGTGTTCGCAGTATCCGTATCCGGATACGCATCGGGATTACCTTCCATGATGTACCTGTTGGTATGCCTGATCCCGGCGATGATCATCGCCACAGGGCTCTGGGCATCCATATCCCTCAGGAACGTCATGACCATCCGTTACGGCACCGTAAGGGAGATCGACCCCATGGAAAGGGAGGCGGGACCATGAGGATCCACATGCAGATACACATGGCCGTATCCATATGCATCGGATTGGCTACCGCATGCACCGCACTGATGATGTGCCTTGCGGACTACATAGGGTACTTCCTGTCCGCCGGCGACGGGGAATCCATGTTCCTCGCGCTGTTCATCCCCGTGATAATGGCGCCCATAGTCCTGTTCGGCATACTGTTCCCCCTGTCGTTCATCATGAGGACAAGTATAAGGACCATGACCGGAACGACGGAGGACACCTCTCAGATGAACATGGACATACCTTCATGGCTCCCGTTGCTCCAATTCGGACTGTTCATGTTGCTGATCATAGGCATGGCCGGATTCTCGATGTTCATGAGCAGACCCATATCGGAGATGTCCGACATCAAGCCGTACATATGCGTCGCCATGCTGGAGTTCGGAATGACCATGGTATGTTCCTATTGGATCAAGCAGATATGGTCGATCTACAACGATTACATCGGCGACGAGGAGGATGAGTACTACCTATGAACCATGAGGACAACAGGAAGTACACCGGACTGGCCACGGAACACATTGACGATCAAACATCAAAGGAGACCCGTAACAAGGAGGAAAGAGACCAATGATAGTGATAATCAGCGGATGCAACCGCGTAGAGTACTGCAAAGTCAAGAAAAAGAAGGATTTCGACCGCAGGTTCTTCATGACACGCGGTCAACTGTATTTCGTACCCACCAACGGGCTCGTCCGCATGAGGGTGTACCACTACGGTAAGGAGAGACCGAGCGAGGCCGTCATAGCCTACAAGGAGAATGAGATCGTGCCATATGACACGTGCGGACTCGATTACAACATGGACAACTTCCTCGCAGACATAGACAGATACAAGGCAATGACCGATTACAGCTGGTTCAACGCCAACAAGCCTTGGTTCACGAACACCGCCAAAACTCTTTGGAAATACCTCACCGCACCCGGGGGGATAGCCTTGGTGGTATTGGTGTGGACCTTCCTTAACGGGAGCTGATGATCCATGGCATACAAGGTTGAGAGACCCACCAAGGAGGTCCGTCAGCGCAGGATGAAGGAAAGGGAGGAACGCAGGGAGCGCAAGAAGGCTGAGAAGGAGGAACGCCGTATGCAGCGTCAGGCATCCAAGGGCGACCGCAGTGCGACCGACGATGTGATTAAGGCATCCATCCGGAACAGACCGCAGGAACCCGAACTGACCCCGAAGGAGGAACGTGCCGCCAAAAGGAAGAAGAGACGGGACGCAAGGAGGGCGAAGGCAAGGGAGAAGGAGATAGCCAAGGCGAAGAAGATGGGCATATCAGATGACGTCACCGTCATGGACATCCCCGAACCCGATATCCAACAGGAAGAGGAACAGACATACGAGGAGGAACCTACACCCGTACATTCCCCAAGCCCCGTTCCCATACCCATCCGCACCGAACCGTCGGTACGGAACACCGATCCCGGGGAACCCCTTGACAACGATCCACCGTCCGAGGCACCCAAGAAGGGACCCAAGACGGAGTACGAGACCGTCGAGATAGGCCCGAAGGAAACATACATCGCACCGCCCTCCGCCGACCCTGACGACTACGAGAAGGCGCAGGAACTGTTCAAGAACCTGAAAAGAGGGCCTTCCCGCAAGCAGATACCGTCGTTCATCACTGATTCCGAGGGCAACACGACACAGCTCGTGATAGGCTCCGACAACAGGGTAAGGCCCATGTCTGTCAATCTCAGGGAATCCGACGGCACCGAACAACCTGCAACCGCGGTCGTCACCGCCGGAACGGACACCGAAGATGGGCAGATACAGATGATCTGTCCCCAATGCAAGAGAAAGTTCGTCCCCGATTTCGGTGGCAAGGGAATCGCCATAGACGGACAGCTGGTATGTCGCGACTGCGAGGCGAGGATACTCGCCGGCTCCGTCGACGACGACACGGAGGAAAGGGTCGAGGGCGGCATCAGACGTGTCATAGTGACCCCCTTGCCCGAAGGACAGGAGGAAAGACCCGTGACGGTATCGGAAACGCCCCAAACGGACGTTTACACCGAAGAATCGGGAGAATCCGAGGAATACATCGAAGAATTGGAGGAATCCGACGAGAACACCGAAGAAACGGATGAATACACGGAGGAATCCGATGAAAGCACCGATCCCGGGGAATCCGACGAGGTATCCGAGGAAGGGGGGCTCGGACCGACCCCCGTGCCCGTACCGACCGCGATAGCCGATCCATATGAAGGGCTTTCCGAGAGGGAACGCAGGAAGATAGAGAGAAAGAAGGAGAAGGAGGAACGCAGACGGAGAGAGAAGGAGGCCCGTGACAAGAGGAAGAACCGGGAACCCGATCCCGACTCATTCGGGGAGAAGTTCCGCCGTTGGCAGCTGATAACCTTCGACGGATACGTCAAACTCCGTACATTGTACCGTGATGACGCCACCGGGGAGTTCGTATCCGAGACCACACTTGTTAAGAAGAGGGACCTCCCCCACGATGCGGTCCAATGCACCGGGGAGAAGAACGTCTACTGCCACGACAAGATCAAGGACAGCGATTGGTACAACAACAACCATTACCGCAACATGGGACTGCTGGAATACCAGTTCACGGCATCCGACGCCGCATTGTACATGCAGAGCAACAAGATAGACAACGCACTCGCGGTCAATTGGACCCAATCCTCCCACAAGGATCCCACCAAGACCATCATCCTGATGGGTGCGGTGCTCGTGGTAGCGATAGTGGTCGTGACCAGATTCATGTAAGGAGGATGATGATATGCTAGGAAGGAAGAAGGACGAGAAGTACTACCTCACCCACTACACGGATGAGGAACTGAAAGCCGCCCAGGAGAAGATGCAGAAGAAGGCAGAGGAGGACGCCAAGAACAAGAAGACCCTCATGGGACACTTCCGTGACACCATGGATGATGCGGTGGCGAAATCCACCGAGACCATCCGTAAGAAGTACCGCCCAAGGTGGAGGAAGATCTGCGGTGTGGAGACTGACGAGGAGATAGACTACGACAACCCCATAGTGTCCACGGAATGGCTTCTTTGCGATCCCACGATACAAAGGGACCTCATACAGGGCAGAAGGGACAAGGTACTTGCCCGCATGACGGAACAGCAGCAATAGGTCTACCTCACATGCAAGGACGGGGAAGGTCTCCCATATACCGACATCGAGAACGTCAACCTGAAAAAGGCCATCAAGCAGGGGGCGGCAACGGCCAAGGATTCCATCAAGAACCGCAAGGGATGACGATCCCGGGGAACAGGGGTCGACTGTCAGCCGTCCCCTGTGACCCTACAGATATCAATATTAAACTATCCCTCGGAAACCCTTTCCATCCTACTAATAATAAGTACGTGCGCGTAATATAGGAAAACCCCTCAAAACCCCCTCAAAAATTCTACAAATCGTATAAATATCGGTATGACGAGATAATTTGAAGCATGGCAGACCTGCTAGATTCATCGACAAACGTGATAATGGGGCTGTTAGTCTCCATAATTCTCATTTGTTCAGCCTTAGTGCCGGTCGCCCTGAGCCAGATCGAATCTCTTGAACATTTTGCGAATGCATTGAACATGGAAGAGTCCGATGTCTCGATGTATACCAATATGATCGAGATCGTCCTCGTTCTGGCAATCGTTGGATTGATCATTGGGGTCGTCCGCACATACACAAGAACAAACGAGGTTGACTAAGCGATAGAACGTAACAACACATAATATATTGAAAGGGAGGTAAGAAAAATGGCATTCAGCACAGACAAATTCGTCGGAAACGTCGTCTCGATCACAGTTGCAGTCATCATCCTTGCGATGGTCGCTGTCCCGATCATTTCGTCCGCTACCGCTGACATCGGAGATGAGAACCTTAAGAACATCCTTAACGTCATCCCCATCTTCATCGTCATCGGAGTCCTCATGGCATGCATTTACATGTTCATGGGCAAGGACAAGGAGTGAGACCGTTACGGAACTCACGGAATTGCGGACCAAAGGGTGGCCCCGTTCGGGGCCGCCCATCTTTTGGCCCCGAACGCAAGCCCAGGGGGAACGGAGAGGCGGTCATCCGCTTTGCTTGACAGACGGATCCCCTTGGCATTATTCTTCAAAGGACTACAAGGGAGAGAACCTATATGGAAATGAAAGACGGTATGCTTGGAGTGGTCATCATAGCGTTAGCCATGGTGGTTGCTTTCGCAGGAGCATACCTTGCAGGCATAACAGCGAGCTCCGAGGAGGTGGTCAAGTACAACTACCTCGCGGATGTTAACGGACTGTTCGACACGGAACAGTATCCGCAGTACATAGAGTTCGACCCCTCAACAAACTACACAGGATACTATTCTGAGGAATCCAAGAATCAGCACGAGGAAGGATACTACTTCGCAGAGGATCAGGTAGGATACGTACCGAACGTCGACAGATACGACGAACCAAGGGTGAATAATTACAGATTGGACTTGGAACCGGAAGCATACGATGATGGAACGGTCGACGTGTCCGACCTAGAATCCACATACCACACCAGTGATCTGTATGTTCCTTACGTCCTATACTATAACTATAGGACCGCAACCAACGAGAATGTGGAAAAGGAAGCATACATGTATTACATAAACAAGCTGAACGGTACTTTCTGTACGACCACTCTCGCAGAGTTCCTTGATTACATGAATTTGCATGAGAGCGGAGAATATCTCCTTACGGCCACCGGCGTCCCCAGTGACGGTAACAGCAGTCCGAACGAAGTATTCAATTCCAACTGGATCCTTTTCACGAACAAGGAATCGTGGATCGAGGAAACGATAGTCGGCGAACCGCTCAATTGGACACAGTTCAGCTACAGATGCGCCAGCAACTCATACAATCAGCATAACGGTACCTCTTACCCCACACCGCCCATAGCATGCAAGGCCACATTGACGGTCACTCCGGTCTACAAGGAAGGAGTGATCACGGATTACACCTACACAGGGTTCGTCACGCTCTATGCCGACAACGAGTTCAAGAGCATATTGGAAACGAACATAGATGTATCCAACTGCAAGGTATGTTTCGGTCGGACCAGCTCAAGTGCTACCAGCGAGATAAACCTGGCCCAATCATGCGACTACATCTATTCGATTCCCAGGGTGGCATACCTCGATCCCAACACGGGTGTCTGGATGAAGGATGGGGCGTGAAAGACATGATCGACAAGTCGACTAAATCTTTCCTATTAGCAGGGTTGGTCATCATAGCGTTCGGACTCATAGGGGTGACGACACTGTCCGAAGATGCAGAAGAGACCGATGCAGCGTCGTTCACCATGACCTTGAGTGTGTCCGAAACATACACAGGGTGCTCCATGACCGTATCCGCACCAGGGTATTCGACTGTGACGGTTTCTGCCGGCGAAACTAAGACTATGCAAGTCGACAACGGTGTCAATGTGACATTCACAGCGAACCTAAGTAACGAGTGGGAGCTTTTAGGATTCCGTTCTTTGCAAGGTTATATCGGTTCGTCGAACCCTACAACGTATGAGACTTGGTCCGACTACCCTCCAGTCGTCTATCTCGAACTTAATAAGAAGCCCACATACACCGTCACTATAAATGCAGGGACTGGAGGTACTGTCAGCCGTTCGACTGTTACGGATGTACCATCCGGATCTTATGTGAACGTTTATGGGGATGAAATTACCATTAATGGGACTTTAGTGACCGCTAGACCATCTTCCGGATATATGTTCGATGAATGGTCCATCCCTAGCTATACTGTGACATCAAATATGACGATTTATGCATATTTCAAGCAAGGGATCACCATATCGCTATTGGCGACAGGGTATTCCGGTTGCACAGCATCGATATCTGCATCAGGGTATACGACGCAGACGGCGACACAGAATAGCGGCGCATCACTGACTGTATCATCAGGCACAAGAGTTTCAGTGGCCGCTACCAGCGGAACAGGTTATGCTTTCGTCAGTTGGACCAAAATCGGTACGACTCAAGTATACACCACCAATCCATACCAATTCTCAGCAACATCCAATACTACATTCAGTCCGAACTTTACTGAATCGATTGATATCGCAATCACCGTAGGTACTGGTGGTTCTACAGTGACTCTGTCATCCAACACGAGTGCCACATGGAGTATCACATCATACGCAACAAAGGCAACTTTGTCAACGACATCAGGAACATCGACTCTCGTCACCCCGTCCAACTACGGATACGTCAAGGTCAGGGCAACTAACAATAGCGACTCGACAGATTATGACGAAGTGACTCTCGATATCTGTAGAGTTGTGTACAATGCAAACGGCGGTTCTGGTGCACCTGCAACACAATATTATATTCAGAACGACGCAGGTCATCAGAGCACCCACTACTTTACCTTGGACACTTCGACTACCCCGACATATTCGGGACACAAGTTCCTAGGGTGGAATCAAACATCTTCCGGGTCAGGCACAATCTCTGCTGTTACGGTCAGTTACAGATCTTCAACGACTGTATATGCCGTATGGTCCGAGTATCTGAAGGTCACGGTCGGTACGGCAGGGCCGACGTTGACGCTGACATCCAACGTATCGGCCACTTGGACCATCACAACAAACTCGTCCAAGGCATCTTTATCATCCTTATCAGGCAAATCAACGGTCATCACACCATCTGACTACGGCTACATCGTAGTAAGGGCTACGAACAATGCAGATTCCTCTGATTACGTGGACACCACGTTGAACATTAGCAGAGTAGCATACAACGCCAACGGTGGCTCTAACCCTCCATCTGCAACATATTACATTCAAACGGGAACAAGTTCCCATACTTTTACGCTAAACACATCCGACCCACCCACATATTCAGGTCACACTTTCAAGGGTTGGGGAACAACATCCTCTGCAACAACCACCGTCAGTTCGGTTTCCGTTGCATACAGATCATCATCGACGGTCTACGCTGTGTGGGAAGGTACATACACCGTAACCATTCAGTCCAACAACCAGAATTATGGTACGGTATCAACCACGACCATCTCAGATATTCCATCGGGTTCCACGATAATTGTAAGCAGAAACACACTGACCCTTAATGGAACAATAGTCACTGCAACTCCATCCAGCGGATACGCCTTCGGTTCGTGGTCCAACGCAACAGAACCGATAACCTCCAATAGGACAATAACGGCGAATTTCGTTCAAGGATATACAATCACAACATGGATAGCTTCCGAAGTCGACATACCGGGATGCTCCATCACCATTTCCGCACCTGGGTACGACTCACAGATTGTAAGCGATGTGACAGAAAGTGCGAGCCTGACAGTCCCGTCTGGTACAGCGGTAACGTTATCCGCAGCATATAGTGGGGATTATGCCTTTGCAAAATGGGTAGAGGCTACCACAGTACACTCATATAGCGATAACCCCTATACATTCACCGTATCTTCTAATAGGATAATTACAGCAGTCTTTGAGGACATAACATACCATTTCCTACGCATATGGGCATACGATTATGCGGACGACTGTGCGGTGCAGGTTCATATCAACGGAACATATGACGGTGTCACCGATCAGAACGGTGCCTATGAAGGGTATGTAAAACAGAACTCCACAGTCAAGTTGATCCCCGTTCCAGGTATAGGGGCATATTTCTCATATTGGTCTCACGATGACAGTACCGTCAGCCCACTTGAATTTACGATGCCGAGCAGCGATTTCAGAACAACTGCTCATTTCGAATATTACAACTACACCGTAACATTCGATGCAATGACCAATGGCGGAACATTGGTAGGCGACCAGACCAAAACGGTGCAATATATACACCCGTATGGTGAACTTCCGACGGCTACCAAGCCCTATTCTAACTTCACAGGATGGTTCACAGAATCAACCGGCGGTACGCAGATTACATCCACATCTATAGTCATGACGGCATCAGACCACACCCTCTATGCCCAATTCGCAACAGATGTCTACAACGTTACGATCACAGCGGGAACAGGAGGTACAGTGAACCCTACAACGGTCCCCAATGTCCCTGCCGGTTCAGTCATCACGCCGTCTGAGAATACCCTGGTGATCAACGGAACAACAGTCACCGCAACCTCGTCCACAGGATATCTCTTCAGTTCCTGGGACAATATAGATGATCCAGTAACATCTGACACCGAGATAACAGCGAATTTCGTCAGAGCATACACAATCACAACATGGATAGCATCCGAAGAGAATCTGCCTGGATGTTCCATCACCATTTCCGCAACCGGGTACGATCCACAGACCGTAAGCGATGTGACAGAAAGCATCAGCCTTACAGTTCCAGAGGGAACAATCGTAATGCTCACCGCTGAATATGATGGAGATTATGAGTTCTCTCAATGGGCTGAACTGCCAACATCCCATGTATACACGCAGAACCCCTATTCGTTCACGGCATCATCCGACAGACTGATAATGGGTTTATTCAGGAACATAACCTACAATACATTGTACGTTTGGACTTACGATGATCACTCAGGGTGCGCCGTCAATGTATATGTTAACGACACATATGTCGGGGCGACCGATGAGAATGGTGCCTACAGTGGCTTAGTCCAAGAAGGTTCGGAAGTCAAACTTGTAGCAATCCCTAGCGCCACAGCGTACTTCTCATATTGGTCTCATGACGACAGCACTGCAAACCCTTGTATATTCGCCATGCCTGGCAATAACTTCAGGACAACAGCTCATTTCGAAGTACCGGAAGCGTACTCAGTCTGGTGGGACAACGAATACGTCAACGGCCGTGTGGATGTACTGTTCAAGTTCGACAACACGGCCAACAACTACGTCCACAGGATGGTCATCCCCCTTTGGAGGTTCAACGCCGACGATGTCGCACAGGATACGAATGATGAACCCTCGGACGGTCAGTGGAACTTCGATCAGACATCCTACATGTTGAGGATAGATGTCGACTACACCAATCAGAAGACTACCGTCACAACAACCGTCCTGAACGGATCCACTCCATTGGATTCCCAATCATTGAACATCGGTAACTGGCCGCAATTCATCCTCCGTATCGATGCCCAGGAATCGGCCATATCCTTTATGGGCATATCCAAATGGGTCAACAACGACTTCACATTCGTGAACTATGATGTGATATTCACCAAGCAGATATACACATACACTTCCATAGCGGAAGAGCTTGCTATAAAGAAGATCTACCACGAGGACATGAACAACGCCAGCGAGAGGTCATCCAACCATGTAAGATTCCAGGTCGTAGGCACGACCACGTGGCTGGACACCTACGGTTTCGTCATGGTCGATCCGTCCCTCAACATCTATTCCCAATTCCCGGACTACGAGAACATAAGGCTCAATCTATACAGTTTCGCCATGTTCGGGGAGACCATGACCCTAAACGGATGGAAATTCACATTGGACGGTTCCGTCATAACAGACCTGTATTACATAGAGGTCACTGAACCCGTCCTCGACGAGGACGGGAACCTCACAGGCCAGAAGATAAAGTACAACATGATCTGCAATCCCACCACCGAAGGTGCCATACACATAACCCCCACCCTGCAGAACATCTACATCACATGGGAGAACCTTACATCCGATAACGACGGCGACAGGATATGCTACCTCACATTCGTCGACGAAAGCTTCTCCGTTCGTTTGGGAACATTCGAGAAGGGTAATCTCACAATATCCTTCACAGGCGTATGGTACTTCACCACCGCCGTATACGAACCTTACATGGACACCTTGAAGACGTACAGCATGGATTGGGGCAACTGGTTCAACATATCCGCCGACGCCTTCATGCTCATATTCATCGGTGCGGTGATAGGTATCACCGCACTCATCACATCCATATCCGGATGGAGATTGGAACTCTACGATTGGGCGGTCGTAATAGGCGCCGCAGTCGTGATATACGTATTACTGGGGGCATTCTGAACATGTTATCTATCAACGAGATACTGGACCTGATAGCCGGCACGTTCTTCGACGGCAATTCCGACATGGCCGGCATAGTCATGTACATAGCCGTGCTCGTGTTGGTCATCACGGTCAGCAAAGGCAACGCATTCTACGCCCTGTTGGTAGGGATGGCGGCCACACTGCTTTTCTCCACCATGGGTGTTCTATCGACAGAGATGGCCATACTGCTGAGTATAGTATCGGTATTGGGTATGGCATACACGGCACGCAACATATGGAGGGACTGAGCATATGGCGTTAATGGGAGGGGGCGATTCAGGATTCACATTCAAGATACTGATCTTCGCATTGGTGATAATGATGGTCCTCCCTCTGATGATCAACGTCTTCATCCCCACACAAGCCATCAACATAGACAACGAAGAGGTGATGGATGACTACTACAACTTCACCGGTGCGGCCAAAGGCCACACCAAGGAGGCCGTATGGGTCCTCACCGGGATATACACCCCATATCAGGGCGGTAACTACAACTACACCGACGACGGATGGCTCTACGGCCAAAGGGTATCGGGCTACTCTCCCACCCAATACCAAGGTTCCCAACAGCAGTTCACGGTCATAAGGAACAATTCCACCGGCATATACGAGTACAGGGAAAACTCGCTCGATTACAGCGAGAACGAAGGCACGGGCCATAAGAAGGGCGACTACTACACCAACATAGTCTTCGATGTCGATCAGAAGTCCGACATCTTCTTCTCCCCCCAAGCGAAATACGACAGCAGCGGTAACAAGTACGATCCCACCAAGAGCAACGAGCCGTTCTACTATAGTTACACCGGCTGGAGATATGCTTTCCAACCAACTTCGGATGCCTGGACCACCAACGCGGACGGCCATAAGGTGTACATAACTGCGACCACAACATCCCTTTCCCTCATATGGTATTCCTACTACACCGCAACAGGCATTTCAGGCCAGTTAGTCCTCTCAGGCAACGATTCCGGTGTCGCATACCTCACGGGTGATCAGATAGTCAGAGCATTCGATTCCACCACCAACACCGCAAGGTTCACCATGGCCTTTAACGGGGGTGTGGAAATGGGCATATATGTCCGCATTGATCCTTGGTATCTGACGAACGGCGGATATACCGTAAAGCAATGCTACGACCTAGGATACTGGAGCATAATGGTAACATCCATCTCCACAGATGCCGCCGCATACGTCGGTACGGACAACCCCCTTAACGCGGCGAAGATATTCGAGACCCTCATCGACCTGATGACGTTCGACTACACCAAGTACAACATGAGCGACACCATGGGATACTTCTGTTCCTTCGTGATAGTCATCCCTCTGTACGCCGGATTGATATCCCTCGCGATCAACAACCTCCCCGTGCTGATATTCACGGGTGTCCTCGCAGCGATAGAGTCCATAGCGTTGGTCGTCAAGAATTGGACGGGTTGGTTCCTCATAGCGGATCCCAACCTTTTGAATGACCTATTTATGCTAATAATGGGACTTATGAACACATGACGCTTCACAAGACCGGGACTCCCGGTCGAAGGCTTTAGGCAACAAACTATTTAGAAAGGACACACTGCCTGAACGTCCCGGTACCGTTCCGGCCATCCGAAAGGATGTCCGATGCCGCATCCACCCCCATTTTTCCACTCGGATGCGACCAGAACGGGAGATATCGAACAAGAACAAAGGGAACACCGTGACGTTCAGGCGAAAGCACACGAACGAAAAGGAAGAAAGAAGCACCCGCAACATCGACAAAGAAAGGAGTTGAGAAGAAAAATGGCACAGACAAACAAACTGACGCAGAGCGTCGTGGCCGTAACCATTGCGGTGCTTGTCGTGGCCTTGGTCTTCGTACCGATCATCAACAGCGCCATGGGCGCTACGACGGACGGAGATGAGAAACAGCTGTCCAACACAGCCACATCATCTGCCCTCTATAGCCCCGTCGACGCAGATGTCACCGCTACGATAACCATCACCGCGACATCCTCCGCAATCACGGTCACACCCGCCACTGCGACATCCATCATATCCGATCAGTTCAGGATCGATGTGACATCGTCGCAGCTGAAGGTACAGACATCCGCAGGACAGGCGGTAACGTTCACCACATCCGATACCACCCTTGACGCGACCCTTACGGTCGACGTCGCAGGCAAGACGGCATCGATGACGGGAACCGCTGCAACCGAACTCCCCGCACTCGGAGCGTTCAAGACCCTGTACGCGATAGACGCATCCGGAACATACGGACTCTACACCCCCACATCCGCATCCCCAGTGTACGTCAACAGCACACAGGCGTTCATAGCCCTCACCGATTCGGTCATCGCATCGGAGAAGGTATCCGCTACCGCACCCATCGCCATCACGTCCGAACAGTACGTGGACGGAGAGGGTACGGAGCTGAAGAACGTGTTCTCCGTATCGGTCGTAGGAGAGGGAGGACAGATCCTCGTCCCCGTGGACTGCACCTACTACGAGCAGGTCCCCGTGATCAGCGGAAGCCTCGCCACCATCATCGACATCCTCCCCATCCTTGTGGCGGTCGGAGTCCTCATGGCGGCGGTCTACGCATTCATGGGATCATCTTGGAGGAACGAGTGAGCGAACAAAGGGCAGGATGATGCCCTCTTCGTGAAGAAGGGATACCGGAAGGACACGATGCCGGCCCGCGTCCCTCCCCATCGTTAGGGGATGGGGAGCAAGGGACGTTCCGACATCATAACGGCATCGTGAACATCGAAGGTACACCCCTCGGAACGGGAAGGACGTCATCCTCCCGCATCCCGGTACCTCAAGGGATGGGATACCATCCCAAAGGGTATCGGGATGCGGATACCCTTGATCGGACCGAAGGTGAAGAGAATGGATGAGGAAACGAACGGATCCGAGAATGAATACGGTCTCCTCCAATACATAATCGGAGGGACGATAGGGGTCATCTCCATCGCATTCATCCTCGTCCCCATATGCATGGGGGTATGATTCCATACCCCTATCGCACATGACGGGAAAGGCACCCTCACACGGTATCGGACAACAGTTCGACAACGAATAAGCATTGAGATGAATTATCAGGCATCCGCACAAGCGTATCAACCCCCTGTTGCGACCACTTTTGTAAGCATTCACAGCGGATGCTATCACCACGAACACAAAATCACAACATTACAGTCCAATAATCATTGGATAAGTGGAATCACACGCAGACGGTCCCATTGTATGTACGACTACCTGAACGCGAACGACAAGAACACCTATTCGCTGTATGTCGGCGGCAACTACAACAATGATGCCAATGCTGGTGCCGGGTATGCCAACTCGAACAACAGGGTGGACAATTCGAACAGCAACATCGGGGCCCGTCTCGCCTGTACGGACAGAACATCAACACATCGTGATCCCCACTTCACCGACAGCGTGGAAAACAGGAATGTACGTCAACAACCGCTTGGTAGTTTCCGTAAGGATGTCGAAGAGTGGTTCGCAGATCGCAGGCGATACCCATGAAAAGATTCGGTCACGTCTACGAGAAAATCTACGAGGATGACAACATCGACCGTGCTATAAGAACAGGCTGTCGTAACCGCAAGAACAAGAAAGAGGTAGCAGAGTTCAAGGAGCATCTCGACGAATACCGTAAAAGGATGATTTATGAGATCAAGACAGAGACATTCAGGATAGCAGGCTATCACGAGTTCAGGATAGTCGAGAACGGCAAGACCCGTATCATAAGGAAAGTATCCCTATACGATGCGATAGTCCTGAACGCTTTCTGTCAGGTACTCGAACCTTTTGTAGATAAGAAACTAACACCCGAATCCCACGGAGCACGCAAAGGACACGGCACCCATTCAGCGATGAGGGCCGTGTTCAAGCATCTCCAACATCCCAAGGCGAACTACGTCCTCCAAACGGATGTAGAGGGATTCTTCAAGAACATGGATCCGAATGTCACGAAACAGAAGATACGCAAGGTCTTCAAGGATCCTAAGATAATCAGGTTCTTCGACAACCTGATAGATAGCTATCCCGATGGGGAGACCCCCATCGGGAACCGCACCTCACCCATGTTGGCCAATCTGTATCTGCGCGACGTGCTGTTCGCACTAAGCAACAGATACAAGGTACACATGTTCACCAACTATGTGGACGACACCATAATCCATGGTTTCTCTAAGAAATGGCTGCATTTCATCCTGAATGTGTACAGAAAGCTTTTGGCCGAGATCAAACTGAAAATCAAATCCAATTATCAGGTCTATCCCGTGGAACCCCGCGGAGTGGATTTTGTCGGTTGGGTGATCCACAAGGATTACATCCATATCCGTAAGAGGACCAAATTGAAGATGATCAAAGCGGCCAGACGCATGTACGCGAAGATGAAGAAAGGCATTGAACCCACCGTTCATGACAGATCGTCCATAGGATCGTATGTCGGTATGCTCAGATGGTGCAACGGGTACAGACTCTACTGCAAGTATCTCAGACCCATAGTCAGATACTTCAAGGCATGGGATAAGAGGAAAGCATACATCAAGAAAGCTTCCCCTGGTGCGATTTAAAAGATAATATGAAAAGATCAAGTAATACAACAAGGACAAAGGCATTCGCGGCATTGGCCGTGATGCTGATGTTGCTGGTCGGTGTCCCGGCGGCATTGGACGTGTCCGATGAATCGGATGCAGCTGGTAACGATACATTCAGCTACACCCTCTCGTTGGGTACGTACAGTTCATCCGGAGGCATCAACGGCAACAAGACCTACCCTGTGAACGTAACAGACAACATAAACGGCGGTACCACGACCAAAATATCATCCGGTTCTGCCGGAAGCTGGTCATGGAACACATCCACAGGCGTCGGTCCGTTCAATTCGTTCTATGCACTGTTCAGTGCATCGACGGGAGAGATGTTGGGCGTGCTGAACCCTACCGACCTATCGAAATACGTGAACGGGAGTTCAGCCCCCATAACGTCCAACAACGTCATGTGGATCCTGCCCAAACTGTACTTCGTGGGTACATCCAACGGTGGATCCGGTACGATGAAGATCACCAACAGCTGGTCCCAGACAGGCGCATCCAGCGAATCCGCGGCGGACTCCGCTTACGCCGTGGCGCACACCATAAACGGTACGACATATCAGGCGATAGGTATCTCGGTGTACGAATTGGGTTATGCCAACAACAAGGCCACAGCCTACTCCGGCATAGATCCCGAATCCACCTATACGAGCAGACAGACTTGGCGTACCTACACAAATGCCACCACCATATTGGACGCGGCTGGTACATCCAGCCCCACTATGCAATGGAACTGGTATCAATGGAACGCATACAGACTACTCACCCACGCCGTAACGGGGGATCTGAACACCCAGAACTTCGGAGCGGGATACGTATCATACAATTCGAGTTACGGTTACTCGTTAACGACCGGACAGTCCAATTCGGCAAGCACAGGATATTACGGAACACCTTTCAACAGCAGCACGACCTCCACGAAACAGGATGCGGTCAGGGTGTTCCTTGAGAACGCTTGGGGATCCCAGAACGATTTCGTGGATGGATTCTATAATAATTATGGTTCAATGTACATCCAGAGCACCACCCCATACGCAGACTCCTCAACAGGGACATCATATTCCTCCATCTCCGGAGTGGGTCCATCCCCGTACGTGGGTTGGGGATTATCCCAAATATCCTCGAACTCTATCGACTACCTGTACGCGGACGGCAAGAACACCTGTTCGCTGTCTGTTGTCGGCGGCTGCGGCAATGGTGCCGAT
>CALAVG010000373.1 GCA_937892275.1 uncultured Methanomicrobiales archaeon
CACCCCGGTCTTGTATGACAATGTTGTGTTGGTGACATTCACATTAACGGACTGGACCCCGGCGTTCTTGCAATATGCGTTGTTGATGTTCAGAGCAGACTTTCCGCTTCCTGAACCGTTGTGGCCTATCAATCCATAGGGTGCCTCGTATTCGCCAGCGGTGAGGGAGCTTCCGTCGATTCTGACTGTTCCCGATTTGACCTCGATGGCGGTAGATGCGGAATCGACCGTCACATTCGTGAGAGTGGCCTCCTTGACGGAACCCAGGTATATGCCCACGCTATCCAGGTCGGAAGTGGTCACGGATACGTTCGAAAGTGTGAGCTTCTGAACACCGTTGTTTCCAAGCCAGATTCCGGCTGTGGGGGCTGTCAGGACTGCATCGCTCATCGTGAACTCGTTCAGGTTGTAGAGCATGAAGGGATAGTCCCCGCTGTACTCTCCTCCGTTGATCGTCACTTTGGCGTCCGGGTGCGTAGCGTATGATGTGCAGATGTTGGCGATTACCCTCTGGTTCCCGACATCAATCTTTCCTCCAGTACCGGCGTTGATTGCGATCTCCGTACCGTCGCTGGTCTGGTCGATCTTGAAGAGCCTGGTGTTGGATGTGATCTTGTGCCCGTTCAGATTGAGAATGAGCTTGGTGTTCGCTGAGACCGTAACGATGGCGGTCCCCGGAGAATTGGTGGTGATGGTGGCATCCGAGATCAGGTCGATTGTCGCTGTGGTGCCCATTGCGGCCTCCAGCGCATCGGCCAGATCTTCATAACCGGTATCACCGATGGTTGCGACATAGGATGTCTCCGCGGCATCCTCGTCGGCATCGGCCACGTCCGGGATCAGACAGACTGCGAGAGCTGCCATCCCAAGGACCAGTGTGGCCATGATCAGTAATCTGTTGTTCAAATCGTTCACCTTCATGAAGAGCGTACCTACTGTACGCGGTACTAGAATCGTGCGTATGGAATATAAACCGAGTAAAATCGATGAAACGGGGATTCCTTGTTTCCATTGCTACACAAGAAACCGAAACCACTTAAATATGGGAAATGGAGAAAAGGAACGGATAAGAACACGTGTCTGGAGTCAAATCAGAAATCCATGCTCTATGATGCCAGAGTTTTATCCTGATTCCACCCTTTTGCTTGCTTTCTTCAACTTCTAAATACCCCATCCGACGATGTACTGACGGGAATCACATGAATCTTGTTCTGAACGAATCGAAGAAGCCAGCTAAGAAGTGGACTGGCCAGACTGTCAAGAAGAACTCGAAACCCCGTCAAACTAAATCCATATCCAAGAAATCTCAGGAGATCCGCGACGTGTCGAATATAATGCGTTCCATGAAACTGCCATCCAAGGCTGTCCAAGATAAGGAGGTCAGGAGATTCAAGGACGTTCTGGCCAGGATCATCGAAAAGCTGACTGAAAGGATCGGGAATGAAGCTGCGCTGAACAATCTGTTTACCGGGAAGCACGGTTCGAGCTCCAAACTCACCCAGAACCATTCGATCTACAGGGAAAACCCTGAGGAGCTGACTAAACGTCTGGTCATCGAACCACTTCTGGATCTATTGGGGTATGACGAAATCGCCCACGAGACATCCACCGTGGCCAACAGGAAGAGCTGCG
>CALAVG010000374.1 GCA_937892275.1 uncultured Methanomicrobiales archaeon
CAACGTGGGGGGCAATTCGAACAATGTGTCGAATGGCAATGCAGGTCCTTCGTACTTGAATGCGAATAATTCCCTGTCCAACTCGAATGACAACAACGGGGCTCGTCTGGCCTAATCGACCGTGGAACGCGATATAATGGGTTCCTAAACAGATTCCAATTCTTCTACGGCCTTGCCCCTTGGCAAAACAGCGAAAAACACCAAAATAACGGTCTAGTACCGAAAGGGAAAGGACGTTACAAGGTCTTGAAGGCGAAAAGATGACAAAAAGAATAGGAAATCTATGGGAGAAGCTGGTATCAGAAGACAATCTGTGGTCCGCCTATCGGAATGCCCGTCAGGGAAAGACGAACAGACCGGATGTCCAGAAGGTCGATGAGGATCCCGAACACTACATCAAGGAGATTCGGAGAATTCTCATCAACGGCGAATACCACACCAGCCCGTACAGGATGTTTGAGATCCATGAGAAGGGGAAGACGAGAGATGTTGCAGATCTCCCGTTCTTTCCGGACAGGATAATCCATTGGGCACTGATCCTCGTTCTCCACGATATGATTATGAACAATCTGGTCCCACAGACCTACGCTGCACTCCCTGGCAGGGGTGCGCATCAGGCGGTCGGCCAGATCAAGAAGGCTCTGAAAGACGAGAAGGCTCTCTACTATCTGCAGATCGACATCCACAAGTATTTCCCGTCGATAGATCCCGAGGTCATGATGCAGAAGCTGGAGAAGCGCATCAAGGACCAGAAGGTGCTTGACCTCTGCAGACAGATCATCTATGAGTATCCTCTCCCCGGACTGCCTATTGGGAACTACACCTCGCAGTATTTCGCCAACTTCTACCTGTCCGACCTCGACCATTACATGAAGGAGCAATTCCACTGCCATTGGTACTTCCGCTACATGGATGACATCGTCATCATCGGATGGTCGAAGGCCTGGCTGAGGAGATGTCTGAAGAAGATAATGGAGATCATCGAACCTTGGGGGCTGACGGTCAAGCCCAACTGGTGCATCAGACCGACATGGACTGGTATCGACTTCGTCGGATTCGTCTCCTACCGCTCCAAGGAAGGGGACGTGTACGTTCTGCTGAGGAAGAGAACCAAGGTCAGGATGAAGAGGGCTTGCAAGGGGGTCCTCGAAAGGTTCTGGGATGGGAGACCTGCATCGCGTCATGACAGGGGTGTCATCGCATCCTACTATGGATGCCTGAAATGGTGCGACGGCTACCATCTGGGAAGAAAAACGGTTTATCCGCTCATGGAGTACGTGGGAATAAAGACAGATATTGCGGAGGCATGAACATGGAAATTACAGTATCGAGAAGCACAGTCAAACAGCCCGAGAAGATAGTCGGCCCGACGGTCACCATCATCAACACGGACGAGACCATCACGCAGGAGAAGGACGAGCAGGGCAACAAGTACACCCTGTACTCGTACACGCAGTACAGGTTCGACCTCGGAGAGGTGGAGCTCATCCAAATCGGCTCCCTCCCCTCCGGTGCGGAGTGGGACGAAGTGCTCAGGTCCATCGAGAGGGAGTACCTCTACGCCTTGGCCGAGAAGTACACCGCCAAGTACCGCGACGATGTGGCCGATCCTGACAAGCTCGCGCTCTGGATCGCATTCAAGGCAGCGGTCAGGGCGACGGTCAGTCAGAAGACGTACCCTGCCAAGGTCACCTATCCTACCAGACCCGAATGAAACCCATTCACTGCCCGAATCCAGAACAAAATCGGGCAGTGCATAATAATCTTCGTTCTGAATGTGTCTCGTGGTGACAATATCATGATGACACCAAAGTATAGCTTAATGATCGCAATAGTCGCCGTGCTCGCTCTCGGCTTCGCCGGACTCGCAATCGCCGAGGATGCTGATGCCACGGGAGAGTACAAGGTGACATACACGGTCTCTGACAGGACCTACACAGTCCCTTCGGACACTGCAACAGTGACCCTGAAGACGATAGCGGAGATCGGAGCATCTGCACCCGAGGGAGTGAGCTTCGATGTCTGGAACGACGGAACGAACAAGTATTCGGCCGGTTCCACCCTCATCATCACATCCGCTGACAAGACAGCCTCGCTGACCGCGAACTGGAAGCCTACCGAGTACACCGCAACATTCCTCGCATACGACGGCAAGACCGTTCTGGGAGAGCCCATCAAGGGAACGACCAAGGCTGTCGCTGCCGATGGTGTGACCATCTCCGATGCCACACCCAAGGACCTCGCCAAGATCGCTGCAGGGCTCAAGACCGACCGTGACGGATACATCTTCAACGGATGGATGAAGACCGGGGCCGACAAGCCCATAGCGACCAAGGATCTCGGAAAGCTCACAGCTGACATGACCTACACCGCGACATACGTCGTCGATTACGTCGTGACCTTCATCGACGGGGACAAGACCTACGTCTCCTCCGTCTCGACGCTCACCGTCCCCGACCTCGGAGAGAGGACAGGATTCACCTTCCTCGGATGGTACATCGGAACGGAGCAGGTGGACCCTCTCGACTACGAGTACAAGGCCGACACGACCTTCACCTCCAAGTGGGAGCCCATCAACTGCTACGTGACCTTCGTCGCCGGAGAGACCACCGTCGCAGTCGTCGCTGTCCTTTACGGAGAGACCGTCGTCGAGCCCAAGCTCCCCGAGGGTTACGCCGCATGGGACTTCGACTTCACGAAGAAGATCACCGAGGACATCACCGTCAAGGCCACGGCCATCACCTACAAGGTCGTCTTCCTCGCAGGAAGCACCATCGTGAAGGAGATGACGGTCGTCAAGGGAACCGTCCTCAAGGCCGAGGATGCCCCTGCGAAGGTTGATGGTTACAAGGCATTCGTGCTCCCCACCGAGCCTATCACCAAGGACATCACCATCTCTGCAGACAAGGAGTACGGGAACGATCTCAGCAACCCTGTGATCCTTTCCATTGCGATCATCGTCGGAGTCATCCTGCTGATCTTCCTTGCAGTCCTCATCAAGAACCTGAGATCCGGAAAGTGGATCATCGGACGCGCTAAGAAGGAGGGCGAGGAGTGAAGCTCCTGACGTGGGTCGGGGATGTACTGTTATCGAGATGGTTCTGGATAATGAGAGCTCTGACCCTCGTCATATCTCTGATAATAATCTGGAGGATTTACATGACAGACTTGTTCGTATCTACACCCGTGGAGTTCGTTCCCGTTCTCCTCGGGATCTCTATGGTCATCACCCTTGTGATGACATACGCGAAGGCAATGGTCGGCTACCAGGACTGGCTGAAGGAGCATCTCAGGGATGGATCCATCACCACCAAGGTCGGCTATGCGATGGACTACCTCACAGCGGACATCGTGTCCGTCGTCGGGGTCATCGTCCTTGCCGTGGTCGTGCCCGGCATGGTCTACGAGGGTCTCCTCAACGCACCTGCCACCTTGGGCGGAAGCATCCTGATCTCCGCATTCATCTCCTTCGTCGGAGGATGGGGCGGAGTCGTTCTCCTGCACAAGATCATCGACTCATTTCGCAATAAAGACAAGATAAACGCACTCCTGAAGAAGGAGTGAGGCTATACCGTCTCCGTCAAACCCCTTACCTCCCGAGAGGGAGGGACCCTTCTCTGCTGCATTGCTGGATGATAGGTTATATCCATCAGAATATATGATAAACAACAGCGGTGCAATATAAATTATAAGTTTTTTATATATATTTTATAATATGAAAATATATATAATTGAAATGAGGATGGAGGTTGCATGAGCTACAAGTCACCGCTCAGGGATAGCATCAGCTTCCCCGGAGAGATCAGGAAGATCGGGACAGGGTTCTTCCTGCCCATAGCGAAGAAGCACATGGAGATGCTCGGCATGACCGAGGAGAACATGGAGGCATTCCAGTTCGACATCAGGGTCGATGTCATCGGAAGGCCTGTCGAGATAGAGGATCCTCCGGCGGATGAGGATGATTGAAGAAACGTCTTAAGCGGAGATTGACCGCACGAATAGTGTTGGCACAGCGTAATCGTGCGGTCCGATGCAAGCATCGGTCAAAATGACAATGTATAGTAGAAGTGTCAGTATATAAATAAAACGAGACACACACACATACACACACGTTTTGGCCTACGGATGGGAGGAATAGTGATGACATGCAACAAGAAGTCAACGAATTTTTGGACTATCTGGCCAAGCGCGGAAGGAAAGAGATCACCATCCAGAACTACAGGACCAAGCTGAGCGTCTGCATGAGGCTCCTCGAAGAGGGAGGATTCGACACCTCAGCGGAGAAGATCGACGAAGCAGCGGTCTTCTATCTCAGAAAGAGCCTCTGCATGAAGGAGGAGAGCGCACACTGCTACCTGAAGGTCATCGGTTACTTCACCGAATGGAAGACGAAAACGGACATCCTCAAGCAATGCGACCTTCTTTGGAACAATCCTCAGATCCACAGGCTGTTCCTGGACGATGAGAAGTTCATGAGACTGCTCTCAGCTGCGGATGCCCGTGAGAAGGTCATCCTGATGCTGGGAGGATACATGGGTCTGAGAAGGGCGGAGATCTCGAACGTGAGATACAGCGACATACAGGACGGATACCTGATAGTTCGCGGAAAGGGGCATGGTGACGGGAAGGAGGCTCATCTGAGAATCCCTCCGGTGGTCATCGATGCGATAAACCAGTGGACGGCGGTCAGGAGGAAATACGAGGACAGGTCGGACGGGAGGATCGTCGTGAGCTATCAGTCGCACACGCTGAAGCAGATAAGCCTTCCGGCGATCTCTCATATCGTAAGGGACCTCGGAAAGCGTGCAGGAGTGAAAGCGACCACTCATTCCCTCCGGAGATACTTCGCAACTTCGTTATATGAGAAGAAGGTTGACATATCAGACATCAAGACGCTGATGCGGCATGAGAACGTGAACACCACCATCAACTGCTACATCAATCCGAATGCGAACCGTCTCGACGAGATTATGGAGAACATCGGACATTGAACAGTCTTAAATATGAGGTTGGACAATATGACTAACAGGCACAGCGAAGTTGAAGAGTTTTGTTCTAATCGCATGGAGCACATAATGACCGTTATGTGCTGCTACCGATTCAGATCCTGACCTTCTTCTAGCGTGCCTAGGAGATTGAAAGGAAATGGCAAAGGTCTTCATGGCACAGGTCTACCGTCAGATCTACGACGAGAGACTTGAAGACATCAAATTAGCAGCACAGAACGGAAAACAGGTCGTACCGTACTCCTTCAAAGAGTTCTCGAAGGATGTTCGCAAGAACGACCTGATCTCCACTTCCACGGTAATCCGCGAGAAGTGGGACAATGCGGTGGCTGACGAGGTCATCGCGGAGTACAACGGACACTACAACACGGCTTGGATCCTCTACGACAAACTGCAATTGGTCTGCCACATACCCAAAAACGTGTGTGTGTCTGTGTGTGTCCCCAAACAGATAAATACGCTCACGGAGGCCAGACCATGACCTCCGACATCTGCATCTTCGACTTCCATAAGGATGCACCGACCATGTCACAGGTCCTCGGGACCATCAAGGCCTACAAGCACGCATTCCCGGAGTTCGAGATCCTCGAGGACGGGGACAGGTACGGGGTCTTCGCACGCAGGAAGGTGAATGCATGATCGACACCTCCTGCCTCGAATGGTACATGTGCATCGAACTCAAGGACAGGATGACTGTCAGGGAGTTCAACGAGCTGACCGAGAGGATCCACAACATCGACGAGAAGGAATACAGGATCGGGACGACCGAGGATAGCAAGGTCCGCATCACGAAGGACGGGGATCTCGGACTCGAACTCGAAGGCATCTATGACAAGGACATGCCCGAGGTCATGAGGATACTCTGCGAGTACCCCATCAGGATCTGCGAGATCGAGCATGGAGCATACCGTGAGCGTTCGTTCTACAAGAGGTTCAATGCATTCTCTCCGTCGATGGAGGATGTCTACGGGCACACGCTCATCGTGACCGCCAACCCTCTCCTGACATGGGAGGCATGGAAGGAGGAGTCTGGATTCAACAAGTTCATCAAGGAGGTGTACGGCGATGTCGAGTGACCTCAACGTCTACCAGAGGTTCAGCATGGCCTGTAACATCATCGACGGCCAGCAGTGGGTACTCGACA
>CALAVG010000375.1 GCA_937892275.1 uncultured Methanomicrobiales archaeon
GTAGGGAGAATCAAGAATGCACTCCGTTCGATCAATAAGATTGTAGCAAAACCCGCCCTCTTGATTGAAGATTCGAGGGGTCTGTAATCCTTGCTCTATTATTAGCCGCACTGCGTGCGGAAGCAGCCCATTGGGCTGATTGACGATAGGGATATAGTGTTCCTTGAAGGGAGATTTCTAAAATGAGTGGCCCGCGATAATGAAATTGCAGTAACACAACCGAGGCCACTGTGGTTATCGGTTTACCCATATTTCATGGTAGCTCCGGTTTGTTATTGCAAGGAGCTGAAAACATGAAAATAGCTATTGGGCTTGATGTCCACAAAGAGAAATGCGCTGTATATGCCACAAGGAAAGACGGAAGAAAGGACAAATCGGGAAAGATAGATGAGTTCAACGAGCAGTTCAGAAGGTTCCCTTCGAACTGCGATGGGATGTAGGCCTTCGAGAAATTCTGGGGTCACGGACACGAGATCCACATTCTGATCGAGAATTCGACCAAATCACATGATGTCTACTGGATGCTGACGAATCTAGGCTACCACGTCGTGGTAGCCCATGCCACCGATCTTTACAGGATAACCAAATCCACAAAGAAGAACGACGACCATGATGCCATGGAACTGGCCGGATATATGAGAAGAAGACTGAACGGAGAGGATGAATTCAGCGAATGCTTCATCCCGGATGCAGTCTGGATGAAAAGAAGGGCCTTATGTAGATTCTTGGCGAACCAGAAAAAGGAATTGGCTAGGACAAAGCAGCAAGTACGCTCATACCTGCTGCTGAACGGGATGTATTTTCTCGACAGTTTCAGCGATGTATCTACGAACATCGCTATGAAGAAATTCGCGGACACCAAGGAAGTGATTCCGAAGCTCCTGGCCGAATCTATGAACCGGAACAAGAAACTGATCAAGTTCACGGAAGATGTGATCAGACAGGAATTCTATGATGACAGAATGGTCGAAATCCTTTTGTCCATCCCCGGCGTCGGATTGCTCACTGCGGCATATCTCGCATCTGAGATAGTGACAATAGACAGGTTCGAGACCAAGGAAGGCTTCTCCAGCTATTTTGGAGTCAGGCCAAGTCAGCGCGATTCCGCTGACTCGCTGAAGAGGGGACACATCAGCCACAGAGGCGACGATCTCGCAAGGAGATTATGCTTCCAGGCTACATTCGTTCACATCTTCCACTGTCCGGAGTCTCCGATAGCAGAGAAGTACAACAGACTGATATCGAAGGGGAAGCACCACCGCCTTGCGGTGGTAGCTTGTGAGAATTCTATGCTCATGATGATGTTCTCGATGCTCAAGAACAATATGTGCTATATTGCCGACCCTGAGGTTCTGGCCAGGGCCAGAGCCATGGCAGATTCTTTGGATCTTAATGAAGATGAGGATGAGGATGGGGATGAAGCCCTTACATTTGAGCTGATGAAGACCAGAAAGAAGGAGGACAACTGAGGTACACTCATGCCTAATGGTTGCGAAGGCAGGCCCGGAGGGGCAGAGGGAATCAATAATGCACTCCTTTCGATCAATAAGATTGTAGCAAAACCGTTACAGTACCTCTACCCATGTTGGACGCGGAAAGGGGCCATGGCCACGGCCATGAGCCTGAGAAAATAAAACGGCAGTCCGGACACCGCCTATAAACGCACCTACAGAACCAAACCCGTTGAAACTCCTTGAAACTGCCCTTAACCAGCCCATATTAGCGGATGCTATAGCGATATATTTTTGAGAACGGACTGATTTGTATGGTTTGCGTGCCAAAATCAATGGAATAAAATTATGTCCGAGATCGCTCAAGAGAAAAGAGCATCGTTCAGTGGCAAATTGGGTTTCATATTAGCAACATCAGCATCAGCTGTCGGTCTAGGGAACCTTTGGAGATTCCCATACCTGACCTCACACTACGGAGGAGGTATCTTTGTCATCGTCTACATCATACTGGCATTGACGTTCGGATTCTCCCTTCTGATCGCGGAGATCTCTTTGGGGAGGAAGACCGGAAAATCCTGTGTCAGCGCATTCGGGGACCTTGCCCGCAAGTACAGATGGATAGGGCTCGTCGCTGCACTGATCCCGTTACTGATCGTACCTTATTACTGTGTCATCGGCGGATGGGTGTCGAGATGGTTCGTCACATCGGCCGTCGGCGACCGCGATACCCTGGCGACCGATTCATTCTGGTGGGATTACATCACCGGAGAGGCCGCAGGTATCGCCGATCCGACCGCCTGGTTCATCATATTCCTTCTCATGTGCGTGGCCTGCGTCGTCCTTGGAGTGAACAAAGGCATCGAGAAGCTTAGCAGGGTTGAACCACTGGAGGGCGGTGCGCAGGTCTTGGCGCAGCATCCACATAGCAGGGTTGAACCACTGGAGGGCG
>CALAVG010000376.1 GCA_937892275.1 uncultured Methanomicrobiales archaeon
CATGTATCCCCGCGTATGCATAATTGATATCCGTTTCGTACACCAATTCCCCTGAAGCGGGATTGCCGGATTCCGTATTCACATAGATCTTCACATTGACATCGCTGCCGTATTCACGCGTGCTTATCGAGATCCCCGAGACCTTCATATCGCTGTCTGCTGTGAACACGTTCGACATAGATGCAATTGCATCGTACTCACAGTGCTTATTGTACTTGTCGGAAAGGTAATCGTAAACATAGTACGAGTAGCCGTTCTCATTGCTGAGCTTATCCGAGAACGAAACGGATTCGACATTCCTCAGAGACCTGTCGTAATATGACAACCAGAAATAACCTGTATGTTTTCCGTCCTCATCCTTGATCCCCCAGTCGTTGTAATAGGTCTTGCCACCGACGACATACCCATAGGTCTCGGAACCCCAGTTGTTCTTGCAAAGCCAAGCTCCGTCCCCCTCAGGAGTGAATGTCAGATCGGCCACGGCATAGCTGAACTTATCCTTGGAGATGTTGTCATCCCAACCGATCAGCTGGACCGCATGATTGGCGGTAGTGGACGTCTGGTAATAAGTTCCGTACTCATCGTTGTAACCTCCGTCCTTGGCGCTGTAGGATATGGACAGACCGTGTCCTAGCATAAGTTCGGATTTGATCGCGTTCATCGCTTCCTCATCGATACCGATCCATGTCAAACCATCCATCTTGCGCGGTTCCTTCATCTTGTTTCCGTCTACCATGGAATACCCGTCGGTGTTGTTACGACCATCGATTCCTATGGACCAATCATCGTATATTGAATACTCATCGTGCTCCTGATATTGATGCAGCTGATAATCGATATCTGCCTCTACGAAATCATCGAATGTGAAATTCTCCGCATTGACGCCCTCGGGGAATTTGAACCCTTTATCTATCCAAGAATCGAACAGCTTCTCCCTCTCTTCATCAGTGTAGAAGGGCAAATCTTCCTCCAGTTCCTTGTTCTGCTCTTTGACCACTGCCGCTGCACGGTCGTGGTCCTGGTAGAACTGACTCATCGTCTCTCCTTTCACACCCTGATACGGATACAAGGACTCATCGACCGGACAGACTCCTGTAGAGAACAGCTGGACATAGTTGGATGCCCACCCTCCGGATGCCAGCTGGGCG
>CALAVG010000377.1 GCA_937892275.1 uncultured Methanomicrobiales archaeon
ACATACGAGTACAAGAGCGGAACCAGCAAGTCCAGAGTAGGACTTCCCTGGACACCCGTCGAGCTCAAGTTCACCAATGGATCCTCCACCTGGACCCTTGCAGCAGTCACCGACAGCAACGGAAAGGCAACATTCGTCATCCCCAAGGATGCTACCGATGCAGTGCTCACCGCGAACGGCGGAAGCATCGACAACGAGGCATTCAAGTGCGACGATCTCAGCTACACCATCAAGGAAGGATCCGGAACGGTCACCGCTACGGTCACCATCGACACCGAGAACCTCGTCAAGAACGTCATCACCGCAGATTACAAGATGACCCTCATCCCCTACGGAGAGGAGGACGAGATCGAGTACGATGGACCCATGGAGCTCGCTCCCGGACAGTACGCAGCGAAGATCAACGCCAAGACCGGTCACTACTTCGACGGAACAATCTATGTCTACCCCGGATACACCGAGTTCGCAGGACTCAACGTCCTCGAGGTCTACGGAGTCAAGATCACCAAGTTCGCACTCGACGAGCTCGAGATCACCGGAGAGAAGTCACACAACAACTACAACGAGGATGAGGAGGACGTCTACTACTTCGAGTACGACTGTGAGTACTTCCTCACGACCCACAACCCCAGTACCGGTTACATGAAGAACGGATACCTCAACGTCGAGGCCGGAAAGACTCCTGTCGCGGAGATCGACATGACCACCGACGGAAGGACCGTCGAGCTGAGGGGATTCGTCGGAGCAATCGCCGACGGAGAGGTCACCATCACATACGGCGATGTCAAGATCGTCAAGGACGTAACGAGCGGTTCCTTCTCGGTAACCGTTCCCCAGAGCGTCACCGACATCCTCTTCGAGGCGAAGGTCACCAAGACCATCAACTCCCAGAAGTTCGGATTCACCGGAAGCATCGAACTCCCCAACGTCGACAACAGGGTCGTCAACATCCCTGTGGTGTCCGACGATACCGCAGTCGACTACGAGGAGGACGATCTCGATGCACACATCGACTCTGCGATCTTCCATGACGGAGTCGGAACGGTCACCGTGACCATCTACAACAACACCGACTACACCAAAGGATACTCCGTCAGGTCCGGATCCGCATGGGTCCTTGAGTCCGTCGCACAGGTCGAGGGCGAGTCCAAGTCCTTTGCGACCGTCACCGTCACCGGTGCATACGAGCCCAACGGAACCGGAATCGGATCCGTCGGAATGTCCGTCATCGTTGCGGACTTCAACGGAACCGCCAACAAGACGCTGAGGATCGTGGACGGTCTCGAAGAGGGAGAGTCCAAGATCACCATGAAGACCGCAGCGGAGTGCGACAACAAGGACAAGCTGTCCGGTGCCGAGTACCTCTACGCACTGACCTTCTTCAACGCAGGTCAGGCAGGCCCCGTCACCATCGACGCGACCATCCCCGCAGGATATGTCG
>CALAVG010000378.1 GCA_937892275.1 uncultured Methanomicrobiales archaeon
GGTACAGAGGACTCGGATGGTATATGCGGAGGACACCAGGACACAGGCGGAAAAGGACAGGGAACTGCATGAATGGGTCCAGGCTCATACGGTCGATTATCGGCCTAAGCAGGCAACGGATACAATGCCCCCAGAAGGTCCTGGCGGGTCCTATGGTTCAGGCGGAGCAGATGATGACGATTCTAAGAAGGTTCCACTCTGGCTTGAAATATTATGTATCGTGATTGGAGTCATTATCGGGTCCTTCATTTCGAATCTGATTTTTTAATAAAGATGTAAATACCCATTACGGGGTTTTACAGCCGAGGAACATGACGAAGAAGTGTTGGAACTGCGGAACGGAGAATAGTGATCAGGCCGACTATTGTCGGTACTGCCAGACGGAGATAAGAGGCATAGCCTCGAACGATGTCATCGCTCAGGCGAGGCAGGAGGAGGCAAGAACAGGCGGTCAGGGTCTAAGATATAGAGAGGACACCAGGGCTTCGGGGTCATCTGGTGGCAGTGGGAAGTCTGCGAAGGGACCGAGTTGGTGGGACGTGAAACGCATATCATACAAAGAGGCAATTATAATCCTGATAGGTGCAAGCATAATTACTCATTTCATCCAAAATCTATGATACGCCACCATCCCTTATTAACGCTGTTAAAGATTGGCATTCATGGCCATAGATACGGTTGTAGTTGTAGTCAATGGCGTGTCTACAACTCTCACATATAATTCTACATCAGGAAAGTACGAGGGGACGCTTACTGCGCCAGATGCGACCTCAGGAATGA
The DNA here is from genome assembly GCA_937892275.1 of uncultured Methanomicrobiales archaeon. Classification (GTDB taxonomy): domain Archaea; phylum Thermoplasmatota; class Thermoplasmata; order Methanomassiliicoccales; family Methanomethylophilaceae; genus Methanoprimaticola. Next base: position 781 of record CALAVG010000378.1, read on the forward strand.
ACAACAACGGGAGCGGTCCAGGAGTCGGAGCCAACGCAACCAGCGGTTACTACCCCGTCGTCGTAAGAGCAACGGATGAAGCAGGGAACGTGACCGAGGAGACCGTTTCGGGGTCGTATGCGAACAGACTTAAACTGTACGTCAAGGAGACCACCGCACCCACATCTGCGATCCAGTATCCGTCTGCGGGAGCGAACATCGGAAATAACGCAAAGCCGACCATCAGGTTCACCCTTACGGATACAGGCTCAGGTATCAACGCATCCACCGTCAAGATCAAGGTGGACGGTACGGAATACGCTCCAAGTACATCTTCATTCGATGCAGCAGGAGAGGTCCTGACCTGCACCTATACCCCGTCATCCAACCTGGCTGACGGTTCGCACACCATCGCAATCAACGGTTCGGATTATGACGGCAACGCAGCGACCGAGGTAACCGCAAGTTTCACTGTCGATACCACACCGCCTACTCTCAACATCACAGCACCCACGAACAACCTACTGACCAACCAAGCATCTGTCACCGTCACAGGTACTACCAACGATGCGAATAGTACTCCTGTTTCAATCAGTATCGCCTGCGGAGGCACTACACATACACCCGACGTTGGTAACGATGGTACGTTCAGTCAGGTTGTGGCCCTCACAGAAGGTAGTAACGTCATAACCATCACAGCGACCGATAGTTCTGGACTCACCACAACAGTTACGAGGACCGTTGTTTACGATGGAACCGCACCCAATTTCGTGTCGATCACCATCGCACCCAATCCCGTTAACGTCAGCGGTTCATACTCGATAGCGGTTGAGGTAAACGATGCATGACGGTTAAATCGGTTTGGGGCCGCATCCAGAGACAGATTGCGACCCTGACCTCCCACGAGGGGGATGTCTGGACATTCGATGTCCCCCTCTGGGCCTCATCACCCATTATCGTGGAATTTTGGGCGGAGGACGAGGCAGGGAATATCAGTTACAGGACGGGCATCTTCGATCTGGGAGAAGGCCAGAGGAAATGTCTCCGCTGGCTGAAAGAGGGTAGTTCATGTATCATGTTGCCCGATGAGAGGCCGACAGTCGAGATGCTGACCTCAGGCAAGCCTGCGGTGGAAATGCTGGACCATGCCTGTTCGAGATTAGTGGAGGTATATTGATGAGAGAGTGCTTTGTCGGAGAAACATTCGTCCAGAAGTTCAAGGTCACATTCGATGACGATACGGGGCAGACCGTGGACTCAGGCGAGTTCGAGATAACGGTGAACGGCGAGATTACGCAGTCGGGAATCCTGGCAGTGGATACTGACGGGAGGACGATGTCATTCAGATTCAGGCCGACCGAGGCGGGAATCCACGAGATTAAACTGACCTGGAGGGTCGGCGATGATGTTTGGGTCCAGCCCTTTTTGATGAAGGTGATTACAGCATGAGCAGTATGGCGAAGGAGTTGCAGGTGACATTCATCGGAATCTCGCCGAACCCAGTCAGGACGCTCAACACGTTCTTGGTATCGGTCGGAGTCGCCGAGACTGACTTGCAGTGGCTGGATTGGGCCAGTACGATCTGGGCCAATGTAGCATCGCTGAAATGGGGTGCATAAGGTGGCATCGTACACAACCAATCTGAACCTCAAGAAGCCAGCGACAACCGACTTGGTCGCCATCGGGGACATCAACTCCAACATGGACACCATCGACACGGCGGTGGCTGGAAAGTACGCCACGACTGGCGGTAACATCAAAGGGGCAGTCAATGTAAGGAACACCGCAGACACCGTCACGGTCGCATCTATGGACCAGAATGGATATGTCACAGGGACTTGGCTCAAAACAACCGCCAACGTTGCCCTGAGTTCGGCCGCTGCTCTGTTCGCCGTCATCAATAACGGATGGATCTATTCGAGGACTGCATCCGAAGTGAAATCCGACATAGGGTTGGGGAATGTTGACAATACCGCAGATGCCAACAAATCGGTAGCATCCGCAACCACCGCCACCCTCGCAACAAAAGCGAAAGGTCTGATCTATATCGAAGGTAATTCTGAGGGTACAGCGGGTACCTGGACGGGGACATCATCGGATATAACCGAATATTATGATGGTCTGATGATCGCTTATCTCGTTCAGATTGCAGGAGCATCCACTGGGACCACACTCAACATCAACGGCCTCGGAGCGGTCACTTGTGTGAGGCAGGCCACGACAGGGGTATCGACCAGCTATCCAGTCGGGTCGGTCCTGATAATGATCTATAAGACCTATAACAGCACCCATTACTGGTCGGTCTATGACAATACCGGGTCGGATACGAAGGTCAGGCAGACATTGAGCACAACCAACAAGAATTATCCATTGTTGATGTCCTATTCAGTGAATACAGCCACCACCACTAACACAGATAACGTATCGTATAGATGCAATGACATCTATGCGAATCCATCGACAGGTGCGGTCTATGCCACCAAGTTCTACGCCAACGGCGTGGAGGTCGGAGGTAGCGGAGCGACCATATTCACCAACCTATCCGCTTCATCATGGGTCGCCGATGCCACCTACACAGATTACCCGTACCGTTGCGCCATAGCCCTATCAGGCGTGACCGCATCGGATGTAGCGGAGGTCATCTATGCACAGGAACAGGCATCCTCAGGAGAGTATGCCCAGGTCTGTCAGACATACGCAGGCGGAGTCTATGTGTACTCCGCAGTGAACACTTCGATCACTATTCCGACGATAGTGGTCCATCAGGGGTGAGCGAGTGACCCTCCCTCAGCTCATGTTCCGCAGGTGGGACGGCATCGGCAACGGAGACAAGGCCGAGTTCTTCACCCACACGGACATGAACAGGTGCGAGTACAACGCGAATATCGTCGCTGCGGAGGCTGGGGTCACGACCGTCGAGTTCGTTGAGGTAACTCGTGCCTCGCAGTTCAGGTACGACGAGGTCCAGAGGTTGGAGGACCTGATAGCATCTATCGCACTGACCATCGGAGTCGATGTGACCACCGAGGCCAATTGGGGAGTGATGCGGTCGGTATCCTATGTGGATTTCGAACGCATCGAGGCCAACCTTTACGCGTGCTATCAGGCACTCGGAGGGGTTGGGGAGAGGATAGAATCGCACCAGTTCCTCGTGACTGCTCACGCGACACTGTTCGCGAGCGAATGGCGCGGAAGGGGACCGTACTACTACGACCTCGATATGCCCGCAATCCATCCAGGACGGGATGCGGTGGTCTACGTGGACCATCAGGCCACGGCAACACAGAGAGCGGCCGAGGCCAACGCGATGATGCGTCCCGTAATCCTCTCTGACAGGAGGGTGAGGATATACGCTCTATCGCTGAGACCGAGGGTTAACATCCCAATCAAGATAACGGCAGGAATGATGCAAATGGGTGAGACAATAACATTGAGTACGTCATGGTCGGGGAGCGGGCCGTGGACGCAGAACGTAACGCTCTCGAATGAGGTGGCCGATGCCATCGTGGGTACATGCGACAGCACCACCGATGCCATGGCCGAGGAGATAACCAAATGCGGAATCGTGGTATCGGGAATATCGGGACACACGCTGACCCTGACGGCACTGTTTAGCAAGCCGACCATATCCCTGACGATGGGCGTGGTCTACAACGAATCGGAGGTGGTGGAATGACCATCGTAGGAGCGTTCCTGGGTTCGGGAGTCGAACTCGTCCCAGCAGGATCGTGTCTGCTCAAATTGCAGGTGGTGACATCCGACAGGCAATCCATGGGCGGTGCGATATTCACCGTCACTGGAACGGGATTCTCCCAGACCGCCACCGCCGACGCATCGGGCAGGGCGGAGATTACCGTACCATCGGGATACACCTACACCGTGGCCCTGACGCATTCTGGATTGTATTTCAACGATGAGGCGCAGACGGTCATCGCCGAATCCGCTACGACCAAGTTCGTTTATTTCGATCTGATAAACGATGAACAGGCCGAGGTATACACGAATCTGTCGGCATCCACATGGACATCCGATTCCACCTACGAGGATTTCCCTTACAGGTGCGACATCGCGATCCAGGGAGTGACCTCTGCGGACTATGCCGAGGTCGTGTTCTCTATGGCGGATGCGATGTCAGGGGAATACGGTCCAATTTGTGAGACACATACGGGAGGGGTGTACATCTACTCCGAGAACAACGATACTATAACGATACCAACTATTTACATCAGGAGAAATTGAAATGGCAATTGGAATGACCAACGCTACATCTAGTGCAATTAAAACCATACTCAACGTCAGTGTGACCGATTCATCCTCATCGGGATACCAGTCGGGGAGGTCCGTCACGGTAACGAACGGTACGGACACACAGACCAAAACCACAGATTCCAGCGGTAACGTCAGCTTCAAGCTGAAGGGCATCGGGGATTACACCGTGACAACGGATGTCCCCTCGGGCGGTAGAGCGAACACCGCGACCGTGACCGCAGAACTCGGGGGAGTGTATACCGCCAGTCTTACCATCTCATTCGGATGGGGAACGTTCGGTATGACATTCAACGCGACAACATTCACATCGGACCCGACAGGCTGTCTTACCTATACGGACGATTGTTCTAGTTACACACCAGTCAGCGGTCCAGGGAGTTCATTGGCCAAATGCTCCACGATAGGTTCGTGGGTCATGAATGCGGACGGAACATCCAGCAACAAACTGCTCGCGGAGTGCTTCTATGCGACATTCACATCGGCAGGGGTACTGCATGAGAAGCTGAATCCCCAGGATCTCACGAAGAAGATCGCCACATGGGACAACACCAACAAGGTATGGGTCAGCGCATCGGGAACCTCGTCGATAACGACCGAGGACACGATGTTCTGTATACCTACAACGTACATCTCGTCCACGTCATCGAAGATCCAGATCTCCGGTAACGCGTCGGATGGTACCGCTTTCGCACACACAATCGATGGTCATGTGTACAAATATCTGGCCATCGGAGTCTATCCAGCCAATCTCACGTCTGGTGTGCTCTACTCCAAATCGGGGGCCGCATCGACCGTATCCACGACGAGACCGTCATTCCGTTCGGCGGCCACATCCAAGACCGTCCAGAACGGTAAGGCGATGCTTTGGAACCCCTATCAATGGAATCTATGGAGGATAATGACGATCTTCGCCATGAAATCGTTCAACGGACAGACGCGCATCGGACAGGGAGGATATTCATACGGTGCAGAGAACGGAGGTACGCTGATGAACGCGATGGGACCGTTCGCTGGATCCAGTAGCACATCGACGGGTACGAGTACTGGTGTCAAGGCATTCATCGAGAATCCCTGGGGACATAACTATGAGTTCATTGATGATTTCATATGCGTTACGGCAGGGTCAGGAAGTCATACGATCTATACTGGCCGTAATTCAAGCCCAGACGATACAACGAGCAACAAGAGTTCGTTCACATCGACCGCAGTAACAGGATATGCGAATGTCATCAACACGAATGCGGAGTTTTGGGGATTCCCGATGAATGGCGGAGGAAATACGACCACAGGTTTGTGCGATAGGATTTACCATTCGACATCCTCGGGAACATATCTCGGCCTCGCGGGGGGCTCTTCGGCCCGTGTGTCGAGTGGCGATGCGGGTCCTTCGTGCCTGGGTGCGGCCTATTCCCTGTCCCTCTCGAGTGGCGACCGCGGGGCTCGCCTGGCCTTCGTATTCGACCTGTGAGCGCGTCCCCGCGCGAACTCAAACGCAGACCATAGGAGGTAAGCAGACTAACGCAGACCTCCGAAAATAAACCTCTTAAACATCACTAAATCACAGTCCAGCCTCGAATGAGGAATGGATGGGCCTTGAGGAAAGTGACGTGCCTTGGATGTCCACTCGGCAACGTGGGGGGCAATTCGAACAATGTGTCGAATGGCAATGCAGGTCCTTCGTACCTGAATGCGAACAATTCCCTGTCCAACTCGAATGACAACAACGGGGCTCGCCTGGCCTAATCGACCGTGCAACGCGACATACTGGGTTGCTAAACAGATTCCAATTCTTCTACGGCCCTGGCCCTTGCCAAAACAGGAAATACACCGAAAGAGCGGTCTAGTACCCTCGGGGAAAGGACGCTATCAGGTAATGAAGGCATGAAAAATGACGAAACGGATAGGCAATCTATGGGATACGTTGGTATCATATGACAACATCAAGCTCGCATACCAGAACGCACGGAAGGGCAAGACCCATCGTCCAGATGTGCAGAAGGTGGATGAGGATCCCGAATACTACATCAGGGAGGTCCAGAGGTTGCTTGTCAACGGAGAATACCACACCAGCGAGTACAGGATGTTCCAAATCCATGAAAAGGGAAAAACGAGGGAAGTAGCAGATTTACCATTCTTCCCTGACAGGATAATACATTGGGCATTGATCCTCGTACTCCACGATATGATAATGAACAACCTTATCCCACAGACATACGCCGCACTCCCTGGAAGGGGGGCGCATCAGGCGGTATCGCATGTGAAAAAGGCATTGAAGGACCCTCGTGCGAAATACTATTTGCAGATTGACATCCACAAGTACTTCCCATCGATCGACAGGGATGTAATGATGGAGAAGTTGGAGAAACGTATCAAGGACAGGAGGGTATTGGACCTGTGCAGGACCATCATCGATGAATATCCCTTGTCAGGACTGCCGATAGGCAACTATACGAGCCAATATTTCGCCAACTTCTACCTATCCGATCTGGACCATTACATGAAGGAATGGTTCCACTGTCATTGGTATTTCAGGTATATGGATGACATCGTTATCATCGGTTGGTCTAAGCCGTGGTTACATAGATGCCTCGACAGGATTACCGAGATGATAGCACCGTGGGGATTGAAGGTCAAACATAACTGGGCCATCAGACCGACATGGGCTGGGATAGATTTTGTGGGATTCGTATCATTCCGTTCAAAGGAGGGAAAGGTATTCAACCTCCTTCGGAAACGGACCAAATTGAGGATGCAGAGAGCCTGTAAGATAGTCAGACAGCATCTCTGGGATGGTCGCGAACCATCCAAGCATGACAGGGGTGTGATCGCATCATATCTGGGATGCCTGATGTGGTGCAATGGGTATCACCTCGGCAGGAAAACGGTTTATCCGCTCACGGAGTACGTGGGAATAAATAGCAACATAACGGAGGCATGAATATGGAGATAGTCACATCCAGAAGCGCAACGAAACAGCCAGCGAACATCGTCGGACCGACAGTTACGCTAATTAACACGAACGAACAGGTCACGACTGAGAAGGACGAGCATGGGAAGCACACAGTCTACACATACACCCAATACAGATTGGACGCAGGAGAGTACGAACTCATCTCCGTCGGCACATTGCCGACTGGTGCGGTGTGGGACGAGCAGCTCAGGTCCATCGAGAGAGGATACCTCTATTCGGAGGCCGACAAGTACCTGATGAAGTACACCTCGTATGCACCCGATGCGAACAAGGCTGCGGCATGGACGGCGTACAAATCAGCGGTGCATGACACCGTTAACCAGAGGTCCTATCCGCAGACGGTCGAGTATCCGAGCAGACCAGAGTGAGACAACCCCTACTGATTCGTGGGAACTGACAGACACAAACGAACAAGGTTAACAACGTTAATTTTTATACACTTAACGTTGTTAACTTCCTTGACCAGAGTCATACTGGTCAAGGAGACTTCTCCATGAAAAGTAAAATAATCGCAACATTGGCAGTCCTCATGATGGTCTTCGCTGGTGTCGGATTCGTCGCAAACGACTCCGATGCGGCCGACACAGAAGGGGACCTTACCCTCGTCCTCAACGATACATACGTTGATGATTCCAAGGGTGTCATCACCCTCCTGGATGATGCAAACGCAACAATCAGCTATATCGCAATCCTCGACGAAGACTTCGAGGAGAAGATCACTATCCTTACCAAGGATTACTACGATGCAATCAAGGGATTCATCAAGGGCTTCACAGTGACCGTCCCTATCGATTCGATGACCGATACAGATGTCATCGAGGGATTGGAGATATTCACATCTGTCGAGCTTAACAGGGCCGGGGACATCGTCGGCGGACTCTCCACCAAGATCACCTTCGAGGGCGTACTCGCAACCAACGTGACATTCGACCTCATCGACACCGAGGATGCGGAGGCAGCAGTCGCCGCAGCAGTCGCAATCGTCGAGGCGTACTATGCCGACTATTCCTCTCCTGAGGAGGTCGCAGAGGAAATCGGTAAGGCAGTCGCCAAGTACGAGGACTATCTCTCCCCTGAGGATGTCGAGAAGGCCAAGCAGGCAGCTGTCGAGCAGTACATCATCGACCATCCCGTGAAGAAGGATGAGAGTCAGGTTTGGATGATCATCGCAATCTTCGCAATCGTCGCTGCTGTCGCTCTCGGTGGATTCGCCGGTTACGGTATCATCAAGAAGAACAAGAAAGTCAAGGAGACCGCATGAGCTTCCGTTCTTCGATGGCGAAGGAACTGATCGATGTCATCACGGGTAAGGAGTCACCGATCCAAGCCTGTCTGACGTTGTTCCTCATCGCCATCGGGGACACACTACTAACCAAGGATGTGTTAACGATGGATTTCATCTACATTCCAGAGGATTCCCTGATTCCCGTGATCGCTATCCTCGCAGTCATGGCAGTCGCAGGACCCGTACTCTGCGCACTATATATGAAGAACAAGAGCAAGAACCAGTTCAACGACTGGATCGGCATCTACGGTGTGACGATGGTCATCGATATGTTCATCACACCCTCGCTTGGTCTCATCACAATGAGCCTTCTCGCTCAGAAGATCGGAGATATGTCCAGCGAACAGTATCTGGTCTACCTCCCCGTCGTATGCCTTATCGTGTCCTACCTCGCATTGTCCATAATGAACAATGGGATCAAGTCCACGATAGAGCAGGTCAAGAAGACCAAGATTGAAGCCCTCGAAGGAATCGAGGAGCTGAAGAAGGACTGAACCAATAACCTAAAAGACGGGACCGGAGGATCATCCTCCGTCCTGTCAACAACTAAGTATCCGTATCCGGATGCTCCCTATATCCTCCCAAGCGAAGTAGTGTTCCACAGGGAGGACACCCCTCTATGATTGTTCATGATATATCTTAGAGTAATCTATCCCGATGTTTTCGTGATTTTACATATATCTGATATATGCGTGGTATATACCATTTAAATATTAGAAAGGGGATAAGGTAATTAGGCGAAAGCTTAGAAGGAACACTACAATGAACGGAAAAATCAGAATAAGATATACGAACTACGGCGAAAATGAAATCAACGCAGTGGTTGTGGATGCGAGTAAGTTCTATGTGTACGCATGTGGCCACATAGATCGCTCCGTGAGAGAGAACATAGGGAGATTCCTGTTCAAAGATTACGGCCTGGATGTGTACCCGATCGCAATCGAGGAGGTGGCCTGAATGACCGCAGAAGTCGTGTGGAACAACGAGAAGCACTGTTTCAAGAAGATCACCCCCGAACTGAGACCGATGGAACTCGGATCAATGCAGAGGCGCATCGAGACCAGACTGGTCGGCAACAAGGTCACGGAGGTCTTGAAGTCGGTCATTGGGCAGATGTCAGACGGAAAGTGGGAGAACACCGCAGGTTACGATAAATATTGGATGCACTGCAACATCGACCCCTATGACAACTCGATCATCGTTGACGACAGGTGGGATTCTGGATTCAAGGACATGACCGACAAGCAGGTGAGGGAGTTCTTCGCAAGAAAAATCAAGGCCCTTCTCAGGGACTACTATACATACGGAAAGGAATGGGAGACCTGTGAGAAGGAGGATGGGTGGGAGCACCTGAGCGATGAGGACTTCGAGGCCCTGCGCAAGATGCAACTTGATCACTACGATACGACTCACTGCGGATTCCTCCAATATCATGAGACCATCCCTTGTGTGTATTGCGAAGCAATCGCCAAACTGCTCAGGACGTACTCCGAGGCAGAGATCAATCAGGAGGTAGGAGAATGAGGAGAAAGGTAACGTTCCCAGCAACGATAAAGGCATTCGGAAAGTCGTATCATATCGTAGTCCAGAAGGATTTTGTCGAGAAATCCGGATGGACCGATGGACAGGATGTAGAGGTCACGTTGGAACTCTACGACGAAAAGGAGTGAGGATCGGGAGGGTATAGTCGGACCCGCTTCAAGGGTCAGGGATGGGATAACAAAAAGGTTACGCTGATGGTAGTACAAGGTTTGGATGCAAGGAGCTACCATCAGCCACCTAAGAAGGTGAGTCAACATGACTATTTCGGAGATTGATACTGACTATTTAATAGATGACCGTCTCAAAAAATATATTTATATTTATATATCCGCCAACAAGTATCTATCGCTTCTCAAAAAACATAGAAGGACCGATGCTACCATCAAGACGTATTCTTCAATCCTCAGAGTCCTCATAAGGACTATCGGACAGATTCACGGAGAGGATGCCCGTTTGGACTCTCTGACGGAAGAGGACATCTACAAGCTCATCGACATCATGCCCGGAAAGGAGGAGACCGTCAAGGCGAGGATAAACGTCTTAGGCGGCTGGATGGAGTACGAGACGGGGAACAACCTTCCGAAGAGAATGAAGATCCTCTGGAATAAATCGGAACCCAACAGGACCTTCATCAGCAAGGAGCAATATCAAACGATCCTCGGCTATGCAAGGAACGATTCGGAGAGACTGATAATCTCATTCGGCTCTCAAATGGGACTAAGGATGAACGAGATAGTCAACATAACCCTCGATGACATCTCAGGCAATTATCTGACGATATACGGAAAGGGACATGGGAAAGGGAAGGTCGTTGAGAAGGAGATCCCCGACAATCTGATGGATATGATCGGGCAGTACTTCTACGGAGAGCGGAAGAACGTCAAGGCTGCTGATTATGACGGGAACCGTCTCTTGTTACAGAATACGAGGAACCACCCGTCCGGAATCCCGATTACTGATAATAATATCATACAGATGTATAACAGGATCAGCGAGGAATCCGGAATGCATGTGACCTCCCATGTTATGAGGAGGCTCTACTGCACCTTATTAGCGGATGACGCCGGACTCAGGAACGATCTCGATACCCTCAGACGGATGATGAGACATGAATCGATAGATACGACCCTCTCATGTTATCTTGATGCGAATACGGAAAGAATGCAAAAAGCACAGGAGAAACTGAACGATGTCTTCAAAAGTCTATAAATACGAGGTAAGAGATTATCTAATTGGATGCAAGGGAAGCGATGTCTTCATATTGACGGAAGGATGCGAGTTTGTCTGAAATCAGACAAACCAAAAAATCGTATCTTTTCTGTCAGAGAGATTAGCTTCATTAGTGTCCAGAAGGGATATTGAATGACAATACCAATGGACAAGGTGTACTCAAGGATGGTCGACATCTATGAGAAGGACATCGAAAGAGCGATGAAGAACGGGGATGAGGTCACTAAGATCACGTTCGATTCATTCCGCATCGGAATGAAGATGGGAGGATTCATTAACTCCAAGATCACCGCAAGGGAGAAGTGGGAGAATGCAATCGCTGACGGGGTCATTTATCCTGTCGGGGACAAGAAGAACATATCGTTCCTCGATGTCAAGCAGATTCTGAACAAGACAGGGCTTTTCTCCGAATATAAATATAAATATATATTTTTGAACGAGCAGAGCCAGACGGTCAAGGAGGATGCTTGAATGCGCACTCCGGACACCATCTACATTGATTTTCACACCGCAAAACTGAGCATCGTACAGGTCCTCGAAGCGGTCGGGGAGCTGAAAGCCGAACACCCCGAACAGGAGATATTCATGGACGGGGACGCATACGCAATCGTCGGGAGGGTCAGAGCATGATCGACACATCCGACCTCGAATGGTACATCAACATCGAGTTTCACCACTGGATGACGGTCGCACAGGTCGATGAGCTGACCGAGAGGATCCACAACATCGACGAGAGGGATTACAGGGTCGGGACCACCGAGGATGAGAAAGTCCGCATCACGAAGGACGGGGACCTCGGAATCATACTCGACGGAATCAGCGACAGGGACATGCCGGAGGTCATGAGGATCCTGACGGAGTATCCCATATTCATCTGCGAGATCAGGCACGAAGCATGCCGCAAGGTCTTCTGGAAGGACTACAACGCCTTCACCGAGGATATGCTGGAAGTCTACAAGAAAGTACTCATCGAGACCGCCAACCCTCTCCTGACATGGCAGGCATGGAAAGAGGAGTCGGGATTCAACGCATGGGTCGAGGAGGTGTACGATAATGACGAGTGACCTCAACGTTTATCAGAGGTTCAGCATGGCCTGTAACATCATCGACGGCCAGCAGTGGGTACTCGACA
>CALAVG010000379.1 GCA_937892275.1 uncultured Methanomicrobiales archaeon
TCCGATCTAGACATCCCCAACAAGATTAACAACTATCTTGGAATCATAGTAGATGTCAATTTGCTGGAGGAGGATGGGAAGGAATATATTGAGATCGATGTTCCGCCGGTATCCTATCCTGTAAGTTATAGGGGAGAATACCATTATAGGAGCGGCTCTACAAAGCAACAGCTTGTAGGCGCTGCCCTAACAGATTTCCTTTTGCGAAAAACCGGGGCGAAATGGGATTCAGTCCCTTATGACGGGATTACAGTGGAAATGCTGGATCAGGAGAGCTTTGACATTTTCAGAAGGGAAGCACTACGCACAAAGCGGCTGACACAGGAAGATCTGAGTGATGAAGCAAAAGCTGCGATTTCCGGAATGGGAAGTACGATCGTCAAGAATCTGATCGGTTCCTATGAACTGTCAGATGTTTCCGTAAAAGGCGATACAGCTGAGGTGAAGGGCACTGTTACATACGGTTATGATACAAACTTTGACATCGACATCGATGCGATCAATAATGAGTACATGGAGTCCATGCCCGATGAACAGATCAATGAACTTGCGGAGATTTATGCAAATGAGGGTGAAACGGCGATGATGAAGAAAACGGCCATGACGACCATGTAGTCGTGCTTCTCCTCCTCCAGGTCCTGGACTTCGGTCCCCCTGACGGTGACCTTCACGGTCTTGGATGTCTGGGTGCCGTTATCGTGGTGGACCGAGACGGTGAGGTCATAGACCCCTTTCTCGGAGGGAGATACCCTGAGGACCTCATCGGAGACCGTGACGAAGCCTGCGGCTGGACCGGAGACCGTGACGACATCCCCTTCGGCGAGGGTCAGGACTATGTCCAGTTTCTCCCCGACAACGATCTGGAAGTCTGTTAGCTCCAGGATGTCCACATCCTCATGGGGCACGATGTTGATCGACACCATATCGGACTTGGACGTCTCGGAGACATTGTTCACCGCCTTGCAGACAACGGTATATCTTCCCTCCTTCTGGTAAGTGAAGGCGTTACCCTGCTCGGGGATTCCGTCGCCGTCGAAGTCATAGGAGTAGAACGATGCGTTCTGTCCCTTGAAGAGGGCCACGACGGTGTACCCGTCATCGCTGAGAACAAGATCGAAATCCACAACAGGGGCCGCGGATTCGGATCCGTAGACCTGGATGGACCAGGAGTCATCGCCGACGTTCACTGTGAAGCTCTCGCCGACGTATGCCTCCGAAGGGATCCCGGAGATCATCCTGTACGTCTTGCCATCGACCTGGGAGGTGACCACGCTGAACGGTGCCCCGCTCTGGATCGATACATCCTCGTCGGATTCGATGACATAGCTGTACTGGATTCCCGCCCATGCCGCCTCGCGGTGGTAGTTGTCCAGGCAGACCAGGTCTATCTCCTCGGAGACGAAGGATCCGTCGAACCCTGCGAGAGTGCATTTCACAGTGTAGCTGCCGGAAGCAGGGAACTCGTACAATGCCGTGGGGGACGAGGTGGCGAACACCTTGCCCTCGTAGGACCAGATGATGTTGGACGCGTTGGAGTATCCGGAGATCACGAAGTCGTAGACCCTAGGCTCCGTTGCCCTCGGTGTAGCCGTAATGGTCCCCATTACCGGGGCCGGGGCGGATGCCTATCTCTCGTTGACCTTCACGAATACCGTGTTGGTGACGTCCACATATCCTTCCAGGGATGCCCTGTACGTTACCGCATAGGTCCCCTTCTGTCCGTACGTTCCCACGATGGATCTACCATCTACCGCGAGTCCTCCCATATCACCGACCGGATTCCCGTCCATGGTGACCGAGACAAGTGTGATCTCGGCATTGGTAGGGTTGGTCACGGGAGTGTATGAGAAGCTATCCCCTTCGCAGAGGACGTACTCTATGGGCTTGACGATGGTGATCGGAACCTTCACGGTGATCACCGACTCGCCGGTGATGTATCCCGTGTAGGATGCCTTCACCGTGACGTAGTACGTACCGGGTCCGACCCCGGTCATGTCCAGGTTCAGATCGTGACCCGATACCGTAGCTGCATTCTGAGGAAGTCCTCCCGCCGATACAACGGACAGTGTAGCCGATGCCGGGTTGGTACGGATCGGGACCGATGCCGACTGGCCGCTGGTGACGGTCGCCGTTGCATCGGATACCAGGACGGTGTTCCTCTCCCATACCGCATACAGTGTTGTATCCCTCTGGACGGTGAACGATGTCAGGGGTTCGACCGCCGTCGGGCTCTCGGCCCATCCTTTGAA